>JANONY010000218.1:0-2452 GCA_031421055.1 Actinomycetes bacterium
CAACACCGAATGGCTTGAGGGAAACGGCCTTGATCTTGCCGACGGCGTGCTCTCCGACAACGCTTTGCGCGTGATCGGTGCAGACGGCAGCGTCAACGATGACGTCTATGTGGTCGGCGATGTTGCGCGATTTCCCAACCCGATGTTCGACCTCGAGCCGCGCCGCGTCGAGCACTGGAACATTCCGACCGACACCGGCAAGCGCGCCGGCGCGGTGCTCGCGGCGTGGCTGAAGCGCGACGGCAGTTTCGCGGGTGTCGTCAATACGCCCTTTGCCCCGATGCCGTCGTTCTGGTCGAACCAGTTCGACCTCAAGCTGCAGGCGTACGGCCTGCCCGACCTCGCTGACGAGGTGCACCTACTCGAAGGCGAGCTCACTGGGGATGCCGCGATGGGCTACTACCGAGCAGGCATTCTGGTCGGAGTGGTGGGTGTCGGGCTCAAAGCCGCCCTGCTTCCGTACCGGCAACTCATCGCTGCAGGCGCGGGTTAGTAGGGCTTCGTCGCGCTGGGCATGCCGTCGCACACAAGGCGCTAGGAGTCGAAGCCGAGCCCGAGGGCGTCAAGCACCCGCAGCAGCACGTTGCGGCGGCCGCGGTTGTGGTCGGCGCGGTTGAGTGACCACCGGGTGAGGTTGATGCCGATTGAGGCGAGTGGTTCTGGCGGGAAGGGCAGCGGACGGCGGCGCACCATGCGCAGTCGCGTCAGCTCGGTCGGTTCGCCGCCGAGCAGGTCGAGCATGACGTTGGCGGCGAAGCGTGTCGCCCCAACCCCGAGCCCGGTGAACCCGGCGGTGTAGGCAACACTGCCGCCGCGCGCGGTGCCGTAGTAGGCGCAGAACTGGGTGCTCGTGTCGATGACGCCCGCCCACCGATGACTGAAACGCAGCCCCTCGAGTTGCGGGAACACCGAGAAGAAGTGCGCGGCTAGGCGCTCGTGGCTCATCGCGCGGTCTTCGTACTTCGCCCGGATGCGGCCGCCGGAGAAGTACACCGCGTCGTAGCCGCCGAACAGAATGCGGTTGTCGGCGCTGAGCCGGTAGTAGTGAAACTGGTTTGCGAGGTCGGCGAGTCCCTGCCGGTGCGTCCAGCCGATTGAGTCGAGTTGCGCGGCGCTCAGCGGCTCGGTCATCAGCACGTAGTCGTACACCGGCACGGTCATCATCCGGTTGCGGCGCAGCAGCGACGGGAACACATTGGTCGCGAGTGCGACTCTCGCTGCGGTCACGGTGCCGGTTGAGGTCGACACCCGCACTGATCCAGTGCCCTTGATGCTCGTGACGGCGGAGTGTTCGAAGATGATCACGCCGAGTTCGGCCGCAACCCGCGCGAGTTCCACAGCCAACTTCGCCGGATGCACGAGGGCGGTCGAGTGCCGGTCCCAAGCTCCAGCGAGGAACAGTGGCGAGTGCACCTCGTCGCGCACCGCGGTTTCGTCGAGTGGGTCGCCCGCATCGACCAGCCACTCGATTTGATGTGGCTCGACCGCGACCGTGAGGGTGCCGGTGCGCTCCCAGTCGACGTCCATGCCGTAGCGCGCGATGGTCTCGCCGATCGCGTCGAGGTTTTGCTCACCGAGCTCGTCGAGCCGGTCGACCTCGCGCGGCCAGCGCCGTTCGCCGTTCTGCCTGCCGTGGGTGAGGCTCGCTTCGACGAAGCCGCCGTTGCGCCCGGAGGCGGCCCAGCCAATCGTCTCGGCCTCGAGCAGCACTACGGTGCGCTCAGGGTCGCGCTCCTTCGCGAGCACTGCCGTCCACAGTCCGGCATAGCCACCACCGACGATCACGAGGTCGGCGGTGTGCTCGCCCGTGAGTGCGGGGTGTGCGAGGGCGGTGACATCCTCCGTCCAAAAAGGCGCGAGCTTCGAGCCGGCTAGTGCGGCGGCGGCGATGCCCGCCGCGGGTGCGGATCTCTCGAATGCGGTTGAGTGCACTGGAGTCAATTCTCTCGCGGCGTGAAGTAGATCTTGCGAAGCAGATCGTCGACCTGCCACACAGTCGCGTCGCCCGCGCGCAACTCGACGATGTCGCCGGCAGCGATGTCGCGTGGCGCCGCACCGTTGACCGTGAGCCTCGCCCCGCCGGCGATCACGACGAACATCTCGTCGACCTCGATGTCGCACACGCTGCCACCGTGAAGCTCCCACACCCCGAACTCGGCCGGGCCGTCGGTGGTCGCGATCACCGTCGTACGTGTCTCTGGCGCACCCGCGATCACGTCTCCGGGGTCGACGGGAACGAAGCTGTCGTTCACCGAAGTGAGAGAGTCGAGCGAGGCCGGCGCGATGCGATCCATTACCGCAGACTACTGGCATGGCACGGAGGTGGGTACACCGCCGCAGCGCCGCTTAGCTTGCTTGAGCCGCGCTCCACATCGTGACCTGTGTCGTGCGTACACGCCGCGGCTGCTGCAGGGTGAACAGGATCGAGCCAGCGACATCCTCAGCGGTCAGC
>JANONY010000219.1:0-2633 GCA_031421055.1 Actinomycetes bacterium
CCTCGCCAACGGAGGCCCAGAGGGCCTCAACTTTGCGGCATCGTTCGCTCCAGATCAGGTACTCGTCGGTGGCCTCGCCGGTGTCGCTGGTATCGCATTTGCCTTCGCTTTCGCATCGTTCATCGGCTTTGAAGCGACCGCGATCTACGGTGAGGAGTCGAAAGATCCCAAGCGTGCTGTTCCTCGAGCCACCTACCTCAGCGTCGCTATCATCACCGTGTTGTTCGCGCTGACCTCGTTCGCGATGGTGACAGGCATGGGTGCGTCCGTCGTCGTCGACAAGACTCTCGAATTCTCTGAGGGCCTCGCCAACCCGGCCGCCGTGCTGTTCGCGTTGGCCACCCAGTACGTCGGCCCGTGGCTTGCCACCGTGATGGGCATCCTCGTGCTTTCGAGCCTCTTCGCCGGCCTGCTTGCATTTCAGAACGCGGCGGCGCGCTATTTCTTCGCGATGGCTCGCGGTGGTGTTCTGCCGAAGTCGCTCTCGCACACCAACAGTCGCGGGGCGCCTAGCAACGCGTCGATCCTCACCTCGGTGATTGCGGGTGCGGTGATCGTGGTCTTCGCGATCGCGCAACTCGATCCGGTGCTCGCACTCTTCAGCTGGGCCAGCGGCCTGACCGTCATCGCCATTGTTCTCATCGAGATTCTGGTGTGCATCGCAGTGATCGTGTATTTCCGCAAGAACAAGTCACCGAGAATGTTTTCCAGACGACCATCGCACCGATTCTCGCCATCATCGGACTCGTTCTTGCGGAGTACCTGCTGATGTCGCGCTTCGCGATCCTTGCGGGCACCTCCGCCGAGGGCATCGACCCGACGGTGACCCCGTGGGCGATGAGCGCGCTCGGTTGGGTGCTCGTGCTACTGCCCTTCGCGCTTCTGGCCGTCGGCTACGTGGTGTCTCGAGTGCGCGCCGGATCCGTCAACGACGACCTGTTGAGGGACGTCATTTCTTAGAGCCGGATGAACGCGGTGGTGATCCGCCTCGCCGAACGATCAGGCGATGCGGATCATCTTCTTGTTCACGAACTCATCGATGCCGAGCGTGCCGAGCTCGCGACCCGAACCAGAGCGCTTGATGCCGCCAAACGGTAGCTCCGGGCTGTCGGCGAGCACGCAGTTCACATAGACCATGCCAGCCTCGATGCGATCTGCGATGCGCATTGCCTGCGCCTCGTCGGTCGTAAACAGGTACGAGCCGAGCCCGAACGGAGTGTCGTTGGCAAGTTCGACCGCCTCGTCTTCGTTGTGCACCTTGAAGACTTGCGCGACTGGGCCAAAGAACTCCTCGTAGTAGGCCGAGTTGTTGGCGTCAACATCGGAGAGCACCGTTGCTGCAAAGAAGTTGCCGTCGCGAGTTCCGCCCGTGACAAGCGTTGCCCCGCCAGCAACGGCCCGTGAGACCTGGTCTTCGAGACCTTCTGCGGCGCTTGCTGACGACAGCGGTCCGTATTTTCCGCCCTCGACCATCGGGTCGGTCGGGCCGGTCGACGACATCTTCTGGTGGAACAGCGCCAAGAATTCGTCGTACAGCGAATCAAGCACGATGAAACGCTTGGCACCGTTGCACGACTGTCCACTGTTGTCGAGCCGAGCATCCACCGCCATTTGTACGGTGGCATCGAGGTCGTCGGTGCTCAACACGATGAATGGATCGCTACCACCCAGCTCGAGCACGACCTTCTTGAGGTGACGGCCCGCCTGTTCGGCGACCGCAGCACCCGCGCGCTCGGAGCCGGTGAGTGAGATGCCTTGCACCCGAGGGTCGGCGATAATCGTGCCGATTTGATCGGTCGTGGCGTACAGGTTGGTGTACGCGCCCGCTGGCAGTCCGGCATCCGCGAAAATTTGGTGGATCGCCGCCGCTGACTCAGGGCACTGAGCCGCGTGCTTGAGCAGGATCGTGTTGCCGAGAATGAGGTTTGGCCCGGCGAAGCGCGCGACTTGGTAGTACGGAAAGTTCCACGGCATGATGCCAAGCAGAACGCCCATCGCACTCTTGCGGATGACGGCGGAGCCCTCACTGCCCTCTGCGAGGACGATGGACTCATCCGCCAGCAAGGCCGGGCCATTATCGGCGTAGTACTGGTAAATGTCGGCCGAGAAGTCGACCTCGCCGAGCGCATCTCCGATCGGCTTGCCCATCTCACGCACGATGATCTCGGCGAGTTGCTGACGACGTTCACGGTGCAGGTCGGCGACCTTGGCGATCAGGGCAGCACGCTCAACCACCGTGGTCGAGCGTGACCAGCCGCGGTACGCGTTGAAGGCGCCGTCGATCGCGTCAGAGACCTCGGTGTCGGTCGCGGTCACATACGAGCGGACCGTCTCGCCGGTGGCCGGGTTGATCACTGCGTACTTGCTCATGAGGCTCCTCGTGGGATCAGTGGGATGAACAGTGCACGCGGCGCTGACCCAATCGAGGCGGCTTCGGTGCACACTGGTTCTAGCCTACGGTCAGCACCGGTATCGGCGCATGCGGAGTCGAAATCGAATTGCCTGGCCTGCGCGGAGCAGCTCGGCGCCCGGGCCCTGCCGCAGAGTGTGCTCGACACTTACGCCTCGATTGGTGCGCGCATTACGGGTAAGTGATGGATGCGGTGGCGACTCCCTAGGCGATCGCCAGCACC
>JANONY010000220.1:0-4819 GCA_031421055.1 Actinomycetes bacterium
AGGGCGACGCTCCCGTCATCCGGATTGGATGCGGTGGACAGTTGCGCGCGCACGAAAGCGCACAGACAACCTGTCAAGGTTACACGACTACGGCGTGGTCACGACGTCCACACCGAATCGGGCCGCGGCAGCCGCGAGCCGTGCATCGAAGGTGGCGAGCTTGGCCTTCTCACGGAGCGCTGCGTGCAGGATGATGCAGTCGGGCAATTTGAGACCCGAACTGGCGCGCAGCGTCGCAAGCTCGACCGGGTCATCTGGTTCGTCCAGATAGCCAACTCCCAGCATGGCCAGGGCGGCAGCAGCGGCAGGGGCACGCCCTGCACGCGCCGGCTGGATAAGAGTTTCACCCACCGTCATGCGGTGAGCGACAAGGCGCTCGGACGTGTGGCCGAGGAAGATGTGCTGAGCCGCTTGGAAGTGCGCATCCGAGCCGTCGAGGATCGCAATCATGACGTTTGCGTCGAGGACGATCACTCTGGCCATTCAGAACGGAGTTCATCGAGGTACCCGGGGGGATACATGCCGGGAAAGGTGCCGGCAATCGCGTGGACAGCTGCCCGGCGACGCTCCGCTTCGATCTCGTTCACCTCGCCAATAGTCTCGCCGTTCTCGGTGACCAAGCGCACGATGAGCCGTGATCGCGGCTCCCCGGGCCAGCGACGCTCTGCGGCTTCGAGGGCGCGCGCTACTTCGTCGGTCTCGGTGATTTGGTAGCGCGGGCGAGTGGTGGGCATGGGGTGAGTGTACCACCGAGGGGTGGGTGAGTTACCTCGCCATGCTCAGCCGTCGCGCTGGGTGCTAGAGCTTCGTCACCTGGTCGAAGCTGAGTTCAACCGGTGTCTCGCGCTCGAACAGCGAGACAAGAACGGTGAGCTTGCCGCTCTCCGGCTTGATCTCGCTGATCGACCCTGGCAGACCCGCGAACGAGCCTTCCTTGATGGTGATCGTCTCGCCGACCTCAAAGTCGATTTCCGCCGGAATCGCGCGACTAGCCGTCTGGCCCTTGCCGCCGATGCCCTTGGCCGAAGGGGCCTCAACAATCTGCACGAGGCTCTTCAGCATGGTGAAGGCCTCTTCGAAGCGGAGGGGGGTCGGGTTGTGGGAGTTGCCGACGAATCCGGTCACGCCTGGAGTGTGACGAACGACAGACCAGGAGTCTTCGTTGAGGTCCATGCGAACGAGCACGTACCCGGGGATGCGCACGCGGTTGACAAGCTTGCGCTGTCCGTTCTTGATTTCGACGACATCTTCCATCGGAACCTGTACTTCGAAAACGTAGTCTTCCATCGACATCGAGATCTTGCGGTTGTCGATGTTTTGCTTCACGCGCTTCTCGAAGCCGGCGTACGAGTGAATCACGTACCACTTGCCCGGCTTGCCACGCAGTTCGGTGCGGAACTCCTCGTAGGGGTCAACCTCGGCTGGCTCGTCGGATGCAGGCTCGTCGGATGCAGGCTCGTCACCCAGTTCTGGCCCGTCGTACGGGGTGATCTCCGGCGCTACTGCGGCGGCTTCTTCTGCCTCGAGCTCTGCCTCATCGGCTGCCGCAGCGACTGAGGCCTCTGCCTCTTGGTCGGAGTCGATGTCAAGGGCGTCGTCGATGATCGCGTCAGCCTCTGGATCGGCGGCAGCATCGAGCGCTGCGAGCAGCGCGGCGAGGTCTTGGTCGCTATCCGACTCGCCCTCGATGTGAATCGCCGCGTGCTCGGCCGAGTCGACCGACTTTTCGTCGGCAGCCAGGGTGTTGCCCTCTTGAGCTTCGTCCTCTTCCGAGGACTGCTCTGCCGCCGTCGCGAAATCGACGTCGTCGCGGTGGTTGTCAGTCACTTAAATTCTCATTTCATTTGACGCGGCTCGCCACTCGGGCGTGACCGCAAAGCGTTTATGGTACTTCGGGCCCGCCAAAGACGAATTTGACGACGAAGGCCCAGACCCAGTCGAGGCCGCCGACGATCGCCATCATGATGATGACGAAGACGAGCACAACCAGCGTGTAGGTCGTGAGCTCGCGACGGGTCGGTGTGACAACCTTGCGCAGCTCGCCGATGACTTGGCGGATGAACAGGCTGAAGCGACCGAAGGGTCCGCGTTTTTGGGCGCGCTCCTTGCGGGCGTTGGCGACGATGTCTTCTGACGGTTCGTCGATGATCTTCTTTGCCACTTTTACTACCTTCCGACATTGCGTCGATCTGGCCCCGGCACCGAATGTGCCGGACTTGCAGGGCGGACAGGACTCGAACCTGCAACCTGCGGTTTTGGAGACCGCTGCTCTACCAATTGAGCCACCGCCCTCTGCGGTTGTTTGCACAGCTTTGACAATGGTGACCCCGGGGAGTTGCCCCCCGCTTCTGACAATCGCGGCGGGCATGACAAAGCATGGTGATTTTCAACCACCTCTAGGAGTGTAAGGCATGCGAGGCGCGTGCCAAAGGCGAGGCTTAAGCTTGAGCACGTGTCCGAACCTCACTCCAGAATATCTGCCCGCATCGCCGCGATCGCCGAGTCGGCAACACTCAAAGTGGATGCGAAGGCCAAGGCCCTGCAAGCCGCCGGTCGTCCTGTCATCAGCTACGCCGCCGGGGAACCGGATTTCGCCACGCCAGGGCACATCGTCGAAGCCGCTTCCGCCGCCGTGCTCGATCCCCGCAACTATCGATACACGCCCGCTGTTGGCCTGCCAGAGCTGCGCGCGGCGATCGCGGAGAAGACCCGGCGAGATAGCGGATGGGCAGTCGACCCATCCCAAGTGATTGTCACCAACGGCGGAAAGCAAGCCGTGTACCAGTCGTTCGCGACGCTCGTCGACCCGGGCGATGAGGTGCTTCTTCCTACCCCGTACTGGACCACCTACCCCGAAGCGATCAAGCTCGCCGGCGGCGTGCCGGTCGAGGTGTTCGCGGGAGCAGACCAGAACTATCTGGTCACGGTCGAGCAGCTCGAAGCCGCCCGCACCCCACGCACCAAGGTGCTGCTCTTCGTCTCACCGTCGAACCCGACCGGCGCGGTGTACTCCCCCTCGGCTACCAAGGCGATCGGCGAGTGGGCCCTCGCTAACGGGATCTGGATCATCAGCGACGAGATTTACCAGAACCTGACCTACGACGGAGTCCGGGCCGTGTCGATCGTCGAGGCGGTGCCAGGGCTGGCTTCGCAGACGATCCTCGTCAACGGGGTTGCGAAGACGTATGCGATGACTGGATGGCGGTTGGGGTGGATGGTTGGCCCATCCGATGCCATCAAGGCGGCCGGCAACCTACAGTCGCACCTCTCGAGCAATGTCTCGAACATCTCGCAGCGCGCTGCTATTGAGGCTCTCACCGGGCCGCAGGATGCAGTGGAGACCATGCGTCTCGCCTTCGACCGCCGCCGCCTAGCCATCGTCGCCGGGCTCAACGCGATCGACGGCGTCGTGTGCCCGATGCCGGAGGGCGCGTTCTACGTGTACCCCGACGTGACGGCGCTCATGGCACGCCTCGGCATGGCGACCTCGCTCGAGTTGGCAGACTTCATTCTTGAGCGGGCCGAGGTCGCAGTTGTGCCTGGCGAGGCTTTCGGGCCGTCGGGGTACTTGCGGCTCTCGTACGCGCTCGGCGACGAGCCTCTCGCCGAGGGTGTTGCGCGCATGCAGGAGTTGTTCGCGCTCTAGCGCCCGCTGCGCGCTGCCCCGCCCGCCTCGCGCGCACGCTGCCCGCCTCCCGCACCTCGCGCGCCTCGCGCGCACCTCACGGCGCTCGAGTCGTCAGTTTGTGCGCCTTGCGCAGAGTCCAAGCCGCACGAACTGACGACTCAAGCGGGTGTGGACGCTTTGCCGCGACCCGAGCGTGCGCGCCCGATACTTGCCGGGTGCATCCGCGCCGCCCACTCCCCGATCCGCTCACCCGCGTGCCGTTCGCGCGCAGCACCGCGCTGAACTCTGGGGTCACGCTGAGCCGCCTGCGTCAGCCAGACCTTCAGCGCCCTTTTCGCGGGGTGCGCCACCCAGCAGCCGGGCCGCTCTCGCTTGAGCAACGCGCTCTGGCGTTGCAGGCCCGACTGCCCGGAGCGTGGTTTTGCGGGCCGACCGCCGCACTGCTCACGGGGGTGCCTCTGCCGACCCGCATCGAACGCGAGCGCATCCTGCATGTGGCGGTGCTGCATCCCGCTCGAGCTCCGCGAGGCAGCGGCATTCGCGGACACGCCTACCGCGACGCCAAGCACCACCCGTGGCACGGGCTTCGCGTGAGCACGCCAGAGCAGATCTGGCTGCACGTTGCTGCCGTGTTGACCGTTCCCGAGCTCATAGCCGCGGGCGATTATCTCGTGCACGAGAACCTGCCGCACACCAGCATTCAACGACTTGCGGATGCCGTCATGGCCAATCGAAACGCCCGAGGCAACGCCAAATGCCGAGCCGCGCTTCCGCTGCTCAACACCAGGTCGGAATCTCCACGCGAATCGCTGCTCCGAGTGCTTCTGGTGAGCGCGTCCATCCCTGGCCTCGAGGTGAACGTGCGAATCGTGACCACCGACGGGTACCGGTATCGAGGCGACTTGGTCTTCCGGTCAGCGCGCATGATCGTGGAGTACCAAGGCGACCACCATCGAACCCCAGAGGAGTACCGCAAAGACCTCACCCGCATCTCACGCCTCGAAGCAGACGGCTGGTACGTGATGCAGGTCGGTGCCGGCGATCTCGACAATCCTGCAGAGCTCGTCGCGCGAATTCGCCGCAAACTTGCCGCGCGCTTGGCATGAGTCGTGGGGGTTTTGGGGGGGGGGGGGGGGGGGGGGGGGCCCACCGAGCCCCCAAGCGGTGGGGGGGGGGGGGGGGGGGGGGGGG
>JANONY010000221.1:0-1919 GCA_031421055.1 Actinomycetes bacterium
CGCCGTCGTCGCGGAGAACAGCTCGTCGAGCCGCGCGACGACCTCGGCTATTCGGCCAACTTTCTGCACATGAGCTTCGGCGAAGTGCCAGAGCTGGTGGTGGTCGAGGCCTTCGACGTGTCGATGATCCAGTACGCCGAGCACTCCTTCAACGCCTCGACCTTCACCGCACGCGTGGTCACGAGCACGCTCGCCGACATCTACTCCGCGGTGACCGCAGCGATCGGCGCGCTCAAGGGCCCGCTGCACGGTGGTGCCAACGAGGCGGTCATGGTCGCCTTCGAAGAGATCAAGACGGCCGACAAGGCAGCAGCATGGCTCGACGATGCCCTCGCGGCGAAGCGCAAGATCATGGGCTTCGGCCACCGGGTCTACAAGAAGGGCGACTCGCGCGTGCCGACGATGAAGGCATCGCTCGACACCCTCATCGCCGAGTACGACCGGCCGGACATCGGCGCGCTCTACGACGCCCTCGAGAAGGCGATGGCCGACCGCAAGGGCATCCTGCCGAACCTCGACTATCCGAGCGGCCCGGCGTACCACCTGATGGGTTTTGACACGATGATGTTTACGCCGCTGTTCGTTGCGGCGCGGGTGAGCGGATGGACCGCGCACGTGATGGAGCAACTCGAGAGCAACGCGCTGATCCGCCCGCTCAGTCTCTACAACGGCCAGGCAGAGAGGCACCTCGCGTGAGCATTCCCACCATCACCCTCAACGACGGCACCACCATTCCCCAGCTCGGCTTTGGCGTATTCAAGGTCGAGCCAGAAGACACCGAGCGGGTGGTGAGTGACGCGCTCGAGGTCGGCTACCGGCACATCGACACCGCGAAGGCGTACAACAATGAGGCGGGGGTCGGACGCGCGATCGCCGCATCGGGCATCCCTCGCAACGAACTTTATGTCACCACCAAACTCTGGAACGCAGACCACGGCAGCGAGAAGGCTCTCGCCGCGATCGATCGTTCGCTTGGCGAGCTCGGGCTCGACCATGTCGACCTGTATCTCATCCACTGGCCATCACCGCAGCGCGGCCTCTATGTCGAGTCGTGGGTGGCGCTCGAAGCAATTCAGGCGGCAGGCAAGGCCACCTCGATCGGCGTCTCGAACTTCAAGCCACACCACCTGCAGGATGTGCTCGACGTTGCGACAGTCGCGCCGGCCGTCAACCAGATCGAGTTTCACCCCTACTTTCAACAGCGCGATGTCGCGGAGTTCAATGCACAGCACGGTGTGGTGACTGAATCGTGGAGTCCGCTCGGTCAAGGGCAACTCGTCGACGAGCCGGTCGTCACGGCCATCGCTGAGGAGCACGGCAAGAGCCTCGCCCAAGTGATTCTGCGCTGGCACGTGCAGCTTGGGCATGTCGTGATTCCCAAGTCGAATCACAAGGCACGTATGGCCGAGAATCTCGACATTTTCGACTTCGAACTCAACGACGGCGAACTGGCGACGATCACGATGCTCGATCGCGGCGGACGCCTCGGCGCCGACCCAGACACCGCGACGTTCTAGCCCTTCGCTACAGCTGCACGCGCACCCCGCGCGGCGTGTTGGTGAGGGCGCCAGCGAACGCCATCTCTAACTGCGCGCGGCTCTCGGAGAAGTGCTCCCAGTCTTCGGTGTGGAGGCCGACCACGTGCGTGGCGTTGAGGATGGCGGCGGCCGTGACGGCATCCGCCGAAGTCAGGGTCAGTGGCGCGTCGATCGACGGCACGCGCGCAGCTCCGGCGAAGAGCACGGCGATATCGATCGAGGCGAAGCGAGCCGCGATCTCGCGCACGCAGTCGAGCGAGGCGTTGTCGCCGCTCACATAGACTGTCGGCTCGCCCGCCGCCTCGAGCACGAAGCCGGTGACGGTGCCCATATAGCGTTCGCAGCCGGGAGGCCCGTGAAGTGCGGGAACCGCGGTGATCG
>JANONY010000222.1:0-12389 GCA_031421055.1 Actinomycetes bacterium
GCGAGACCGGCAACGATGAGCACCGCTCCCGCGGAGGTGTTGTATGCGGCAGCGGCCTCTGGCCGGGTGGCGAGCAGCAGCAGCACGACCCAGGGAGCGGCAACCCCGAACAGGATCATCGAGCCAGCGGCGACAGCAGCAGCAGCCCGAGCAGCACGCCAGGTCGATTGTTTCTGTGGTGCGTTAGGTGACCGAACCGAGACTCAATGGTTACTCCGTCGAGACCCGGCTGGATAGTGGGGCTCATAGCCTGATCGCATGAGGATGAAACGCGCCATCTTGCTGGGCGTGACGTGTGTCGCGGTCACCATCTCTCTGACCTCGTGCTCGCCCGGGATCCCGGTTGCGTATCACGTGACCGAGGACGCGATCGACATCGCCTTCTGCGATGAGTTCTCCGCAACCTCGATGGAGATCGACTTCGGCAGGTACGGAGGGTCGCTGTATTCCATTGCGTTGCAGTCTGCGACAGGACCCGAGGCCCAGTTCGGCAACGGCGTGCCGATCTCGCAGTCGATGGACGACTGGACTTTCACGTCAGACTCCGACGCGATCCCGACGGATTGGGAGCGAATCGACTTCTCCTTCTATGACGCCACTGGCGAGTACGCGGGCGGCGAGTACCTCTTCCGGCGTGACGTGAAGACCTCCGATTGGGCTTGGACGGAGGGCTTCAACATGATCGATCCCCAGTGCCAAGTGAACCTTGGCTAGAACCCCATCTGCAAAACCAGAATGCCCGGAAAGATCGCGAACGCAATAGTCGTCGGCAGTATCAGAAAAACCAGCGTCACCAGCATAGCGACCTCTTTGCGGCCGGCCGATTCGAGCAGTTCGCGCTTCGCCTGATCACGCGAGTCTTGGGCCTGAGCCCGCAACACTTCGGCGAGCGGCGTTCCGCGCTCCAGCGCGACCGTGAGCTGTTCGACGAAGCGTGTGAACGGCGTGAGCTCGAGAGCCCCGGCCGTTGCTCTCAATGACTCGGCGAAAGGCATGCCGGTGTTGACCTCGGCGATCACGAGCCCGAGCTCACGAGCGAGCTCGCCACGACTGATGCGGGCGATGCGCTTGACCGCGTCGAGAATGCCCTCACCGGCCGAGAGGCTCAGCGTGAGGAACTCCAGCACCGTCGGCAGCTCACTCGCCATGCGGGCGAGCCGCGCCTTGGCCGCGCGCTGCAGCGCGTAGTCGCGCGCGACGAAGCCACCAATAGCGAAGAAGATCACTATGCCAAGCTGCACAACCCCCACCAGATTCTGCGCCCGCCCAGCACCAATCGCCACGAGAACGCCGAGCGCCGCACCGATCGCGCCCCAGACGAGTTGTCGCGACCGAAAGTCGGCCACGCTCAGCGCGAGGCCGGCTTGGCGAAGCCGCCGGGCGGTGGCCTCCGACCCGCCAAACACCGAATCCGCGACCCTGCCGACCACCTCGACTATCGGTGCGACGATCACCCCGAGCACTGGCACGGGATCGCTCGGCCGACGCACCACCATCGCCCGTGCGAGCGGCGAGACGTCTTGAACGTACGGGGCGATGCGGCTGGTGAGCCGGGGGCGACCGAGCGAGGGTACGAGGCTGAGCAGCGCCCACAGCCCGAGCCCGATGCCGAGTCCGCAGGCGAGACCCCAGGCGACCGTGGCGCTCACCGAAACCACCGACGCTCGTCGGGAATGCGGCCGACCGCGATCATGATGCGGTAGGCGATAACGGTGACCGCGAGACCGGCAACGATGAGCACGGCACCCGCAGAGGTGTTGTATGCAGCAGCGGCTTCTGGGCGGGTGGCGAGCAGCAGCAGCACGACCCAGGGAGCGGCAACCCCGAGTCTGGCCGCGTTCACCACCCACGACTGGCGCGCCTCAACTTCTGACCTGATCGCCGATTCCTGCCGCAGGTAGCTAGCCAGGTTGCGCAGCACGGTGGTCAGTTCGCTGCCGCCGACGTCGCGCGACATCCGCAGTGTTTCGAGTATGCGGTCAGCGGTTGGGTCAGCGAGTCGATTCTTGAGCTCGCTGACGCAGGTGCCGAAGTTGCCGGTGGCGCGGTAGTCCTGTTCAAAGATCGCGAACGGCTCTCTGGTTGCCGGCGGGCCGGAGGCCGCGAGGCTCGCGATGCTGTCGGGCAGCGACTGTCCAGCGCGCACCGCTGAAACTAGCTGGTCGACGACGTCGGGCCAGACGAGCCGCGAGGCACGGTGGCGAGAGGCGGCGCGCACCGAGATCACCACAGAGGGCAACACCAAGCCGAGAAGCCCGGCGGCCAGAGCGAGCGGGGCGATGGGCAGCAGCGCGTAGGTGATCGCAAGCGCGACAGCCGCGACCACGATCGACACCACCACGACGGTTGCCGGTGCCACCCGCGGCAACCCGGCCTGCGCGAGCTTCGCGGCGAGAGCAGAGCCGTACCCAGCAGTGCTGGTGGCTGGCGCCGATTCTGTGGCCGGCCAGAGCAGGGGCGAGAGCGCGAGAAGCAGTCCCGCCCCGAGCAGCAGCCCGATCGCGATGGTCACGAAACCTCTGCCTGAAGCAGGGTGGACAGGTCGAAACCGTTGCGGCGAAACTTGCCAAGCCGCGTCGGCCGCTCGCCTGTCGCCCTCAAGAGCGGGGCTTTCAAGCCCGACGCCTGCAGGCCCGTCGCCTGCAGGCCCGTCGCCCGCACTCCCCCGTGCTCCAACTCGAACAACGTGGCCGTCTCGATTCCCTCGGCCGTCACGCGCCCGGTCGGCGCCACGATCTCGACCACCCGCCGCCGCCCCTCGCGAGTGAGCTCGCAATGCACGACGAGGTCAATCGACGAGGCAACTGTCGGTACGACAAACGAGGAGTCGATGTTGCGCCCGGCGAGCAGCGGCAGCGTTGAGAGCTTGAGCAGCGCGTCGCGTCCGTTGTTGGCGTGGATGCTCGACATGCCGGGCAGCCCACTATTGAGCGCGATGAGCAGGTCGAGCGACTCGGCTTCGCGCACCTCGCCGACCACGAGACGGTCGGGGCGCATCCGCAGAGCCTCTTTGATCAGTCGCCGCAGGGTGATCTCGCCGACGCCCTCGAGGCTCGGCTGGCGGCACTGCATCGCGACGTGGTCGGGCGCACCGAGGTCGAGCTCGAACGTCTCTTCAACCGTGACGATGCGCTCGCCCGCTGGCACAGCGCTGAGCAGCGAGTTGATCATGGTCGTCTTGCCGCTCTGGGTCGCGCCAGACACGAGAATGTTGCAGCCGGCCACCACGCTCACCCGCAGAAACTCTGCCGCGCTTTGACTGAGTGACCCGAGTTCGACCAGGGTGGCAAGGTCTCGAATGCGACTGGCAAATTTGCGGATGTTTACGGCCCAGTGCCGCGATGTCACGTCAGGAATCACCACGTGCAATCGCGAACCGTCAGGCAGGCTCGCATCGACGAAGGGTGAGCTGAGGTCGACCCGCCGCCCCGACGATTGCAGCATGCGCTCGACCAGGTCGCGCACCTCGTGCTCGCCAAGTCGCACGTCGGTGAGCTCAGGCACCCCGTGCCGCGCCACGAAGACCCGGTCGGGCGCGTTGACCCAGATCTCTTCGATTGACTCGTCGTCGAGAAAGCGCTGCAGGGTACCGAAGCCGGTGAGCGTCGCCACAATCTGCCGGGTGGCGCTGGCCTCGTCAGCGAGCAGCGGCAGCGATCCGCCGAGCGCTCGCTCGCTGTAGCGACGCACCTCGTCGCGCACGAAACGGCCGACGATCTCTGCCTCACTGCCGGCGTCGATGCCTTCGCGGCGTACCCGTTCACGCACCTGTTCTGTGATGAGCGCGACGGCCTTGGTCATGCCGACATCATGTTCACGGTGGCGAAGGCGGGCCGAGGTTATCCACAGCGACGTTTTTGACCGGCGCCTAGGCGCAACTTGGCTGCCGTAAACGACCTGTTGGCGATGATCTATTTCGTGAAAAGTGATGCCCTTCTAGCGTCGGGTTAAACATCCAACCGAAGGGCATCACCATGAAGAAACGTACAAAGAAGGCTTTGCTAATCACCGCGGGCGCATTCGTCGCAACACTCGTCGTCGGCGCGGGCGCGCTCGTCGTGCTCAACGGCCCACTCACGAAGGAGCAGCTGCACGAGGCCGTTGAAGCCCACCTGCACAGTGTGGTCGACAACAACGAGGGCGTCTCGAGCGCGCTCTTTACGGTTGCGTCGGGGCAGTCAGGCGAAGTGCACGAGTTCGCCGTCGGCACAACGGGCCCGCAGTCTACCGAGGAGGCGAGCGTCGACTCCCAGTACCACGCGGCAAGTGTCGGCAAGACGATGCTTGCGGTCGCCTTCGGCCAACTAGTCGACGAGGGGGTCGTCGATTGGAGCGACCCGATCTCTACCTGGCTTGATGCCGACATGCTCGACGGGCTCTTCGTGGTCGACGGTGTCGACTATGCCGAAGAGGTCACGATCGGCCAGCTCCTCACCCACACGTCTGGCGCCGCCGACTACTTTGAGGGGCCGGTCACGTCAGGCACGACGACGACGATCGAGTCGCTCGCCGACGATCCGGATCACCTCTTCACCCCGCGCGAGCTGGTTGACTTCAGCCGCGAGCACCAGAAGCCGGTCGGTGTGCCGGTCGAGTCGTTCTCTTACTCTGACACCGGGTACGTGCTGGCCGGACTCGTTATCGAGGCAATCGAGGCGAAGCCCTACGACCGCGTGCTGGATGACCGCATCTTCGCCCCCCTCGGCATGGATGACAGCTACCTCATGACGGAGTTCGGGGTTGCGAACGACATCCTGTCGCTCGACGCGAACGGCGTGGATATCAGCGAGCGGAACGCACTCTCCGTCGACTGGGCCGGCGGCGGCGTGGTCACCACCATGGCTGACTTGCTCACCTTCATGCGCGCTCTGACCAACGGCGACTTGGTTTCGGCCGAGGTCTACGCCGCAATGAGCGACTTCTCGAACGAGATCGACCCTGGCATCCGCTACGGACTCGGAATGATGCAATTCAACTTCGGCGAGTTGTCGCCGCTGTTGTTTTCGATGTCGAACGTGCACGGAGCAATCGGCGCCACCGGCACCTTCGCGTTCTACGACCCGAGCGAAGACACGTACTACATTGCTAACTTTGGATCGCTCGACTTCCGCGAAGACGCGATCGGGCAGCTCGTCGAGATCCGGTTGCTGTTCGACCGCCTCCAGGGCTGATCGTGACGTCGTCGAGCGAGAATCTAGGATCTAGAGCATGGTGCAACTGGTCAGCTCGCAGAAGGTACGCGAGAAGCTCGAACGCGAGCTAGCGGCGTTCGACATACCCGTTGAAAGCACCGGCGCCGTGGCGCTCGTTGAACGCGGATTCGACCTACCGGTCAACTGCACAGCGATTGTGTTCGACGCGCTCGACTACATGGAGGTGGTGCGGCTGCTGGTGTCAGGCGTGCGCGACGAAGGAGCAGGACCGCGCACGCTGACCGGGCAGAGCGGCACCACCTTCACGGTCTTCGCACCGCGCGACGTTCGCTACCTCGAGGCGGAGCAAGACAGCATCATCGCGTGTACGTCGTCAGGGCGGTACCGCGTACGCCAGACGCTGCAGTACTACGAAGTGAGCTGGGCAACGATCGGGTTCATTCGCATCAACAAGTCGCAGCTCGCAAATGTCGTGCACGTGCGGGAGATTGTTCCGTGGTT
This sequence comes from Actinomycetes bacterium, assembly GCA_031421055.1. GTDB lineage: Bacteria > Actinomycetota > Actinomycetes > Actinomycetales > Microbacteriaceae > Conyzicola. Next base: position 5,655 of record JANONY010000222.1, read on the forward strand.
CAACTCCCGCTACGTGCTGCGCATGACCGGAGGCGAGGAGCTCGAAGTGTCTAGAACCTATTCGACGCGACTGCGCACCGCATTGAAGCTTGGCGAGATCAGAGGGACGCAATCGTGAACTACGAAAATGTAGTGAAGTCGTTCTTCCTCGGCATAGTCATCGGCCTCGTGCTGCAGGTTCTTGGCTCGACACCACTCGACCCGGGGTTGTGGGTTATCGGCACGCTCGTCAGCGGCTCAATTGGACTCGTTATTGGGCTAGCTACCGAGTGGCTGACCTCGTTGCTCCCCCTGCGAATGGCTCGCACCCGCACCTATTTCTTCGTCAATAACCTCATTGCTGTCGTTGTCACTGCGATTGTGATTGTGCTGTCCCAAACATTCGCCGATGAGGAGGCGCGCAGCCGCTGGGACCTGTGGTCGGTCACCGCAGTTGTTGTGTCTATCGTCAGCGTCGCGAACCTCGTCGACTACCTGGTCTATCGGCGCGCTCAACAGCGGCTGCGCGCGCTGCAGGCGACCCTGGTGGATGCCGACCTGTCGGATACTGATTTGTCGGATACTGCGGCGAACGTCGAGAAGGATCAGCCCTAGCCGCTGCTATCGCCGGGCATCCGCGCACCCTGTACACCGGTCGCAGCGAGCTCCCCGCCGAGAGGCTCGCTAGAATTGCGATGCCGCGGGAGTGGTGAAATTGGTATACACGCAGGATTTAGGATCCTGTGCCGCAAGGCGTGAGGGTTCAAGTCCCTTCTCCCGCACCGATCGCAGCACGCGAGACCGATCGCAGCACGCGAGGCAGAGCTAGGGAGCGGGCGCCGCATGCTCATGGACGAGGGATGCCGCACCCGCTTCGATCACCACCCTAGCGGTGCTGATCAGCTGCAAACGGTAGCCTGTGGTGAACACTTACGCCACCCGCGATTGTCGCCGGCAACCGACCACTGGAGTCATCATTCTTCCCTCCGCGCTCATCCCTTGGCTTGATCCGAATTCACTCATTGCGGGCTTCGGTGCTTTCGCGCTGCTCGGCATCTGCATCATCGTCTTTTCTGAGACCGGGCTGCTCGTCGGCTTCCTGCTGCCGGGTGACACGTTGCTGATCATCTCTGGCGTGCTGACGTTCACCGGGGTCATTGAGTTTCCGATTTGGGTGGTGTGTTTGTCCATCTCTGTTGCCGCATTCCTCGGCGGGGAGTCGGGGTATTTCATCGGGCGCAAAACCGGGCCGCGCATCTTCGAGCGCAAAGAGAGCGGCCTCTTTAGCATGGAGAACGTGCGTCGCACCAACGGCTTCTTTGAGCGGTTCGGCGGACTCGCCGTCATTGTTGCCCGCTTCGTGCCCATCATGCGCACCTTTGTGCCCGTCGCTGCGGGCGTCGGCAAAATGGATGCGCGCAAGTACAGCCTTTACAACGCCATCGGGGCAGTGATCTGGGGCTCGGGGCTCACCTACGCGGGCTTTTTGCTCGGCTACATTCCGCCGCTGAGAGACTTCGTCGTCGAGTACATCGACATCATTTTGCTCGGCGCTGTCACCGTGACGCTCGTGCCTACGGTCTTCCACTACGTGCAGTCGGCGATCAAGGCACGCAAGCGTCGCAACGACGCAATCGCCACCGACGCAGAGGTCGTGATTGACCCCGCCTACTTCGACCAGAACAAGGCAAACGACCCGAAGAAGCGCTAGCGCTTCTCGATTGCGGCAATAGCCTGCTGCGCCGCCCGGCGCACGTCGACCTCTGGGTCACGAAACAGGGTTGTCAATAGCTCGACATCGGATGCGCTACCGAGCACCCCCAACGCCCGAGCCGCCGCCGCCCGAACCCTGGCAACCTCGTCGCCGAGCAGTTCGCGCAGCTGCGGCTGTGCCGCCAGCGCGCGCGCGGCGGCGACGCGCGTGCACATCTCGCGCACTCGCCAGGCCTGGTTGTGCAGGCCGGCGAGCACCGCATCCGTCGCCGTGTCGTTGTAGGCGTAGAGCAGCACGCGGGCGCCCCACACTTCTGGCCAGTAGAGCGGAGGCGCACCGTCGAGCAGCCCCTGCGCGTGCTCTCCGCCAGCGACGAGCAAGAACTCGTCGCCAACGTTGTAGCCGGCGAGCAGGGCGATTGCGCGCTCGACCACGCCATCTTCGCCGAGGGTCGCTACCGCCGCGCTGACGCGGGAGGCCGGGGTGTCGTCTGATTTCATTGCGTGGCTACTCTATGCCTTCTAGAACGAGCGCCAACCAGATCGAGTCGAGCGCCTCGGCCGCGAGCTCGCAGTGCGCTCTCGAGTCGGCGAGCGCGACGGTGACCGACCCAGAGTTGGGCCGCGCGACCACGGTTAGCTCACGGTCAAGCGTTATCGACTCTGCGGCGAAGTGCCGAAGCAACACCGGGTCACGGTCGCTGATGCGCACGACGGCACCGACGAATCCGATCGGTGCATCTCGCAGCAGTATCGCGTTCGGGCGGTTGACGTGCCCGAACGCCGTCGGAATCGGATCGCCGTGCGGGTCGCGTTGCGGGTGGCCGAGTTGCTCATCGATGGCGTCGAGCAGGCGGTCACTCAACGAGTGCTCGAGAATCTCGGCCTCGTCGTGCACTTCGTCCCAGCGGTAGCCGAAACGCTCGACCAGCCAGGTTTCGATGATGCGGTGCTTGCGCACCATGCTCAGCGCGAGCGAGAGACCCTCGGGCGTCAGAGAGACGCTGCCGTAGCGCTCGTGCTCGACGAGCCCCTGAGCCACGAGCTTCTTCACCATCTCGGTCACAGAACTCGCCGCAAGACCAAGGCGCGCGGCAAGCACGGTCGTCGTGATCGCCTCTGGCTGCCACTCGGTGTGCCCGTAGATGACTTTCACGTAGTCTTCGGTCGCGGTCGGGGGTGCGGTCGCCATCAGCTGCCCGCGAACAGGGGCGCGAACACGAGCACGATGAGCAAAACATTGATGACGACGATTGCCGCCGTGCTCAGCCACCCGGCCCAGCGAAGCCAGGGCTGGTTCGCAAACTCGCCCATCAGCGCCCGAGAGCTGGCAAAAGCCACGAGCGGGATCAGCGCAAACGGAATGCCGAAACTCAACACCACCTGACTGAGCACCAAGGCCGTGGTTGGGTCAATGCCGATGCCAAGCACCGCGAGTGCCGGCACGAGTGTGATCGCGCGGCGTAGCAACAGCGGAACCCGTACCCGCAGCAGCCCGCCCATGATCGCGGCACCGGCGTAGGTGCCGACGCTGGTGGAGGCAAGTCCAGAGGCGAGCAACCCGACCGCGAACACGACCCCGATTGCCGGGCCGAGGGCATCGACGATCGCCGCGTGCGAACCCTCGATGGTGTCCGTTCCTTCGACGCCGCCGCCATCAGCCCCGCGCAGACTCGAGGCGGCGAGTAGCAACATCGAGATGTTGATGGCGCCGGCGATGACGAGCGCGGCGGCGACATCGATTCGGGTCGCGCGCAGCAGGGTACGCAGTCGCACCGGGTCACTCGTCACGCCGTGGCGGTCACGCGCGAGCGCCGAGTGCAGGTAGATGACGTGCGGCATGACCGTCGCTCCGAGCATGCTCGTGGCCAAGAGCACAGAGTCGGTGCCCTCGAACCGCGGCACGATGCCGGAGACGAGGGCTGGCAAATCTGGTTCGGTAAAAAATAGGCCAGCAACGAAGCCGACCATAATCACGCCGAGCAGCGACACAATGACAAGCTCGAACGCCCGCTGGCTTCGGTGGGACTGGATGAGCAGCAACAGCATCGAGGCGACGCCGACGATGACCCCGCCAACCACGAGCGGCAGGCCGAACAGCAAGTAGAGGGCAACCGCGCCGCCGATGACTTCGGCGATGTCGGTGGCCGCCGCGACGAGTTCTGCCTGAACCCAATAGGCGCGCCGCGGGCCGTTGCGCAAGCGTTGACCGAGCAACTCCGGCAGGCTGTGGCCGGTCACCAGCCCGAGCTTCGCCGACTGGTACTGCACGAGCACGGCGATCGCGTTGGCGAGAATCAACACCCACAGCAACAGGTAGCCGTAGCGCGCGCCGGCAGTCAGGTTTGCCGCGACGTTGCCAGGGTCGACGTAGGCGACGGCAGCCACAAATGCCGGACCGAGCAGCAGGAAGGCTGATGGACGCGTCGCGATCGACAATTTCGGCATACCGAAACCTTAGTCGTGGTGCTCGGTCTCCACATGTTCACGGCCGGCGGGCTCGAGCTGGAATGTCGAGTGAGCAACGTCGAAGTGCTCGGCAAGACACACGCTCAGCTCGTCGAGAAGCCCACCAGCCCGCCCCTGCGAGAAGATTGCCGGTTCGACGATCACGTGCGCCGTGAACACCGGGGCTCCGGATGTGATCGCCCACACGTGCACGTCATGCACGCCGACGACGCCATCGACGGCCAGCAGGTGCTCGCGAATCTCCGCGACGCTCGTGCCGCGTGGTGCAGACTCGCTCAGCACGCGAATCACGTCGCGCAGCAGTGACAGGGCGCGCGGCACGATGAGCGCGGCGATCACGAGTGAGGCAATCGCGTCTGCCTGCACAAACCCGGTCAGCAGCAGGACCGCGCCGGCCACGATGACAGCGACAGAACCGAGGGCATCACCGAGCACCTCGAGGTAGGCGCCGCGCATGTTGATCGAGGTCGACGCCCCGCCGCGCAGCACGAGCAGTGCTGCACCATTCGCGGCGAGTCCGATGACGGCCACGATGAGCATGGGTACCGCGGCCACCTCGGCGCGGCCTGGTTCGATCAGACGCCGAATGCCCTCAATCGCGATGAAGACCGCCACGCCGCTCAGCAGCAGCCCGTTGGCGAGCGCGCCGAGCACTTCAGCCCGCTGGAAGCCGAAGGTTTGCCGGTCGGTCGCTGGGCGTGCAGCCACCGCTGAGGCGAGCAGGGCGATGATCAGTGCGAGCACATCCGAACCCATGTGGCCCGCGTCCGCCAGAAGGGCGAGCGAGCCAGAAATTGCCGCTCCAACGATTTCGATGACGAGCACGCTCGCGGTGATAGCGAGCGCGATCGCGAGACGCACAGTGTTTGCGCCGCGGTGGCTATGCTCGTGGCTCACGCCTCAAGGTTAGGCGTTAGCGCGTGGCGCCGAGGCAAGCCAGACTGAGGGGATGACAGTCATCGGCAACTCAAAGCTCGCAATCATCGGCGCAGGCGCCGTCGGCTCATCAATGGCGTACGCCTCGCTGATTCGCCAGTCGGCGCGCGAGGTGGTGCTGTACGACATTCAGAAGGAGCGCGTCGAGGCAGAGGTGCTCGACCTAGCGCACGGCACCCAGTTCACCGGATCGTCGAGGATCACCGGCGGCGATGACCTCAACCTGATCGACGGTGCATCCGTTGTCGTGATCACCGCCGGCGCCAAGCAGCGCCAAGGCCAATCACGACTCGACCTCGCCGGGGTCAACGTCGGCATTCTCAACGACCTGATGCCACGCCTGGTCGAGCGCGCTCCCGATGCAGTGTTCGTACTCGTCTCGAACCCGTGCGATGTGCTTGCGGTCGTCGCGCAACGCCTGAGCGGCCTGCCCGCGTCACGTGTCTTCGCCTCCGGCACCGTGCTCGACTCCTCGCGATTGCGCTGGGTACTCGCCGAGCGCGCGGGCGTCTCTAGCTCGAGCGTGCATGCCATGATCGTCGGCGAGCACGGCGACTCGGAGTTCGCGCTATGGTCGCAAGCGCGCATCGGCCCTGTACCAATACTCGAGTGGCAGCCGGTCGACGACGCACCGCTGACGACCGCAGAGCTCGAGCAGATCGCCGTCGAAGTGAAGAACGCCGCCTACAAAGTGATCGCGGGCAAGGGTGCAACGAACTACGCGATCGGCCTCTCTGGAGCCCGCATCGTCGAGGCGGTGCTGCGGGATGAGGGCGCGGTTCTGCCGGTCAGCTCCGTACTCGAGAACTACCGCGGCGTCTCTGGCGTTGCGCTATCTGTGCCGAGCGTTGTCGACGCGAGCGGAGTCGCGCGCGTCATCGACGTGCCGTTCTCCGCCGACGAAGAGAAGCTGTTCGGCATCTCTGCTGCCGCGCTGCGGGCATCTCTTGACTCGCTCGGACTCAGCTGAGCTGCAACGCCTGGCGCACGAGCGGCATGAGTGTGCCGAACGCCATCGACCGGTGACTCACGGCGTTCTTCTCGTCGGCACTGAGCTGCGCCGAGCTCACTGACAACCCGTCTGGGCGAAACACCGGGTCATAGCCGAACCCGCCCGCGCCGGCGCGCTCGTGCAACACCGAGCCTGGCCACTCGGCGAGCACCGCGAATTCTGTCTCGCCGCTGACGAATGCGGCCGCACACAGGAACGCGGCGGTGCGGTCGGTGCTATCGGCAAGGTTGGCCAGCAGCAGGGTGACGTTGTCGTGATCCGATCGCGTTCCCGCATACCGCGCAGAGTGGATGCCCGGCGCGCCCCCAAGCGCCGCCACGGAAATACCGGAGTCGTCTGCAATCGCGGGCAGCCCGGTGTGTGCTGCCGCCGCTCGCGCTTTGATCAGGGCGTTCGCCTCAAACGTGTCGCCGTCTTCGACTGGCTCCGGGCCGTCGTAGGCAACGAGGTCGATTCCGTCGAGCGAGGGCCCGAGAATACGCCGTAGTTCGGTGACCTTGTGCTCGTTGTGGGTCGCGAGTACGAGTTTCATCATGCCAGCGCCGCCACCTGCATCGCGGTGAGGTCGGCGGTACCGCCGAGCGCGAGGTCGAGCAGAGCGTTGAGCTCGTTGCGGTCGAAGGGCG
>JANONY010000223.1:0-2564 GCA_031421055.1 Actinomycetes bacterium
TCTCACTCTCGCGGCCATCGGTTGGCGCCGGCCCAGCATCCAAAATCTGGTAATCGGCATCGCCCTCGGCGGGCTCATAGGAATCGCCTACATCACTGCCATCGCACCGGTGCTCGGCTTCCTGCAAGCAAACGTCGGCGACTACGTGCCAGCGGGCGAGATGCTTGAGGCATACACCAGCAACCTAGTGCTCTTCTTCATCGCCAACGTGCTGCTCGCGCCGGCGGTCGAAGAGAGCCTCTACCGCGGCTACGCGCTCCCCCGCCTGAACAGCCGATGGGGCGCGGTCGTCGCGGTGGTGGTATCCGCGGTCTTCTTCGGCCTGTTGCACTGGGCCGGCGGCGGCTGGTACATGCTCGCAACCGGGCTCATCATTGGCGTACCGTTTGCGATTCTGAGCCTGCGCGCGAAGAGCGTCGTGCCCGCCTTCGCCGCCCACCTCGTGCTCAACCTGATCGAGTTCGTGGCAGTGGCGAGCGGCTAGCTGCGGACGCGCGCGGGTAGCGGACGGCGCGCGCGTCGCGCGCGTCGCGGGCGTAGCGGACGTAGCGGGTAGGCCAGCCGGCGCAATAGCCACTCCGCGGGCCCGCGCACACCCCGCCTCTCGAGCTGCACCGCAACGGCGACCGTGATCAGCCACACGATAAGAGCCGCGAGAGCGATCGACCAGCTGCTGAGCTGAGCACCAAGGCCGAGTCCCCAGCCGCTCATGATCGGAGCAAACATGACGGACTGCGCGAGGTAGAAGGTGAGCGAGCGCTTGCCGACTGCCTGCAGCGCAGTGGCGACTCGGCCAGAGCTTCCGCGCTGCTCGATGCGCGCGGCGATGAGCCCGAACAGCGCAACGTAGCCGACGCCGCACATGAGGCCAGAAAGGCTGAGCACACCAGAGAATGCCAGGTCGGCGCTGGCACCTAGGCCAAGCAGGTTCGCGTTTTGCGCGGCAGCAAGCGCGCCGACAGTGAATCCGGTGCCGATGCCGATGATGGCAACTCGACGAAGCAACGGAAGGTGAGCACGCGGCTCTTCGAGCACACGGTGCCGAGCCGCCAGAATCGCTAGCAGAATTGCCGCGGGAACGGTCAGACCAATGAGCCCCTGCAACGGAGTCCCAATGAGCCAGATGACTAGGCGCAGAACAACTGACTCGAGATAGTTGGGGGTTGCGATGCTTGCTTGCGCGTTGCCGAGGACCGCAACGATGTCACTTTCACTCCCATCAAGCAGGAACGGGCCAAGCAGCACGGTCGCAATTATGGCCGCTGCCGAGAGTAGAGCGAGAAGAGAGCCGAGAACGATTACCCAGGCTCGAATAACCGCATCGCGCCGGTCAAGAAATATCCAAACCAGCACGAGACCGGCCATGCCGTAGGCGCCAACGACATCACCCATCCACAGCAGTGAGGCGTGGATGCCGCCGAAGGCCAGCATCCACCAGTGTCGGCGGCGAAGCAGTCGTCGCGCCTCGCGGTGCGAGGTTCCGCCAGCAAGCTGCCTGCTGTACAGCTGCCAGATGCCGTAGCCGAAGAGAAAGGCAAACATTGGATACGTTCGGCCGTCGACCGCGATCAGCGAGATTGTTTGCATCAGACGATCGAGCGCCGAGGCGTCGACCGGATGACTCGACAGGTTGCGAGTCTCAGCGGCCCACAGGTACCACGGGGCGTTGGCGATCGCGATGAGGAGGAGCATTGCTCCGCGTGCGAGGTCTGGCGCGATGGAACGACCGGTCATCGCGCTTGGTGCTATCACGGCACGAGCACTGGAGTCGGGAGCAGTCATGCGTCCATGGTCTCGCATCCGGCGCACTACTGGCACCGCACAAGGGCTGAGAGCGGCATCAGCCGATCGGCGGATGCACCCGTGCATACGCACGAACCGGGAACGTGCCGAAACCCTCCACCTTTGGCGGAACGGCGGTGAAGAGTGCACCGCTCGGCGGTAGCTGCTCGAGCCCGCGCAAGTGCTCGACGACGTGGATGCCAGCGGCGAGAAGGCCGGTGTGGGCCGGGCGTTCGCCGCCGCTCTCGGTGTCGTCGATATTGAGGCTGTCGATGCCGACGAGGGTGACGCCCTGCGAAATGAGGTAGTCCACCCCATCGGCCGTCAAGAATGGCGCACCAGTCACATAGGCAGGCTCGCCGAAGTGGCGGTCCCAACCGGTGTGCAACAGCACCGCCTTGCCCGCGACGTCACGGTCCCAGAAGACCGACGCCGGGATGCCCCGCTCGAGCGAGTCGTCGAGGTGAAAGACCTCGGCGGGCTGATCGACCAGAGTCTCGAGCGACAGGCCGGCGAGGTCGGCCCCGCCCTCGTAGCGGTGAAAGGGGCTGTCGAGGTAGGTGCCGGTGTTGCCGATCATGGTGATCACATCCATCTCGAATTCGGTGCCAGGCGCGTACTTCGCGCGCGAGTCCGAGCGTGTGAGGTACGGAGTGATCACCGGTGCGGGCAGGCCTGGATAGGTGATCAAGCCCTCGCGGATGGTGTGGGAGAGGTCGACGAGGCGGGTTTCTCGAACGGCGGTCTCGACAGGCGCGACCCGCTGAGAACCGCGGTGCGCC
>JANONY010000224.1:0-12271 GCA_031421055.1 Actinomycetes bacterium
CGCCGCCGTGGCCACGACTGACGACGTGGCGCTGAGCGTCAACGACGATGCCGTGACGCTCGAGACCGTACGCGGCGAGTTTAAGGCGACGACCGGCGCCGAGCTTCGCAACCAGCGCCGCACCACCTTTATGGCCGACAACTTCTCGACCTACATGGCGTCGGGCGCCCGTGAGATGGGCGACGACTACCCGTGGTTCTCCGAGCTCTCAACCAACCAGGGCGGCGGGCTCTCGCCCCTCAACTATTTCTACCGCCAGTGCGTCGACTTCGTCGCATGGCGCCTCAACCGGGACGCTGGCACCCCCTCGGCGCCCTACGCGTGGACATGGTCGAACCTCACCTCCTCCGGCGGCAACGCGAGCCAGTGGCGCTATGCATGGACCTCTAAGGGATGGCCGACAAGCACGACACCAGCGGTCGGCGCCGTGGCGTGGTTTCCCTACAACCACGTGGCCTACGTGAAAGCGGTCAACACCGATGGCACGGTGTTGCTCGAAGAGTACAACTGGGAAGGCAAGAGTCTGTACGGGCAGCGCACGATTCCCGCCTCGAGCGTGACCCTCTACCTCTACCCGCCTCCCCGCTAGGTTTCTCCCAGTAAACTCAGCACAGCCAGCCTCTGTAGCTCAATGGAAGAGCAGTTCCGTCCTAAGGAAACGGTTGGGGGTTCGAGTCCCTCCAGGGGCACCTCGGATTTCGCTCAGAATTCCTTATAAACACTGGGAATATTTGCGGGATGCCGCGGATCATGAAGTCGGTTTGCCCACAACTGAAACGCACATCACCGAATTTCTGGAGGCTTCACCCACAGTTTGCCCACGTTTGGTCAGTGGATGAAGTTGGATAGTGGCGCTCGGCTAGGTCTTGGAGGGGAGTCGACTTGAGGCAGCATTCGTGATGGCCTGATGAACCCGCATTAGCCCAGGGTCTCCTGTGGAAGCTCGCCGCGTGACCACAATGATCTTGAAGTCGCGATCTACGCAATGGTGGCAGGAGCGATTATGACCGTCCCTTTCGTCCCGTTCGAATGGCAGGCGATCGTCTCGGCCAGCCCGGGGGCGTGGCTCGGTGCGATCTACCTCGGCATACTTCCGTCCGCGGTTGGCTTTGTGCTCTGGGGGTACGCGGTTGCCCGGCTCCCGGTGATTACGTCCACGTCGCTGCTGTACTTGGTGCCCGCGGTCGCGGTCCTAATTTCCTTCGTCTGGCTCGGTGAGGTTCCTCTTCCCGTCGAGGTCATCGGAGGTGCCGTGGTGATTATTGGCGTGGCCGGGATCAGCCAAGGGGATCGAATACTCGCTCGGTTCCGTAGACGAGACCCTGACCTCACCGCCCCCCAAACAGGGGTCGTGCCCGAACCTTGGCCGTGGCGGTAAATTTGTGCAGGGCTCGTTGGGCCCCGACGGTGCTGCCGGGGCGTCGGCGACGAGATGAGGTCCGCGATGTCCAAATTGGCCGCGCGAACTTTGCTACGCAGAGTAGCCAGCGCTCAACTGCGCACCATCCTTCCCGTCGGCGCGGTGGTCTGTGTCGGAATTGTGGTGCTTGGCCTTGTGCTCGGCACCTACATCGTGCTCGTCGGAGTGCGTGCCTACGAGAACGCCCTCACATCGCCTGATCCGCTCATCGGCACCGTGCTCGCGATAATGGCGCCCATTGCCCTGCTGGCGATTTTTGCAGTCGTGCTCTGGGTCGGCGTCGCGGTACTCGCGGCCAACGCCGCCGTCGATGCCCGCGCGGCCTCGATGCCGCAAGCCACGTTGCTCGCGCTGCGCCGCACGCCGCGGGCGCTCGCCGTCATTGCGGCGACGGTTTTGGCAACCATCGGTCTTATCGTTCTGACGCCGGTGCTGATGATCCTTGGCGCCGCTGGGCTCGTGAGCAAGAGCGACCAGCGACCAAAGAGTGATTACGTCGCCATGGTCATTCCGTTGGGCGCCGCTGTGGTGCTGGCGGTGCGCTGGTCGCTCGCGTTGCCATCGGTCTACCTGTCGAACCTCGGGTGGCGCGAGGCCCTTCGCGACAGCGCGCTGCGCGTGCGCGGTCGTGCGGTGCGAGTTGGCGTTGCCCTGATTGTCTCGCTCGTGGTCAGTTTCGTTGCGAGCCTGATTCCGGTCTCGGGGGCGTTCGAACTTGTCGTTCGCTTGACCGTGCTCATCGTCATCGGGGCGCTGCCGCTGGTCACCGCGACGGTGCTCTACCGCGAAAACGCGAGCGCCCCGCGACTGCCCCGGCCCTCAACGGTGAAGACGAAGGTCGCCGCGCTCGTGGCGATCACGCTGGTTGTGCCGCTCATGATTGGGTCGGTGCCCGCTCCGGCTGTGGCCGCTGGCGCGACCCCGGTGGTGGTCGGCCTCACCACGACCCCGGCAAGCCCCGTGCCGGCGTCGACTCCGGTCACTGTGCGCGTCTCGGTTATGAACGCGCTGACCGCCGAGGGAACGCAGCCGAGCGGCGATCTCGTCATCTCGATCGACGGCACCCCGTTGACCGGCCCGTTCACTCTCTCGGGCACCCCGAGCATCGTGGAGTTCACCCACAGTTTCTCTGCGGGCAGCCACCTCATCGAAGCGGGCTACCCCGGCGACGCCGAGTTTCAGAGCGGCACCACGAGCCTGACGATCACGGCGACCGGCGCGACGACGCCCACCACGACCGTGCTCTCTAGCAGCTCGCCCTTCGCCAACTACGGCATCGCGTTCACCCTCGAGGCCACCGTCTCGGCTGGCGCGACCGGCACCGTCGAGTTCTTCGCCTCGAGCACCTCGCTCGGCACCGCGACCATTGCTGGCGGCATCGCCACGCTAGACGTGAGCACCCTGCTGCCCGGCAGCTACCAGCTCACCGCGACCTACCTCGGCAGCGGAACGCACTCGGCCAGCACATCGGATGCCGTGCCCATTTCGGTCAGCACGACATCCGTCTCGCTGTCGGCCGACATCGATCCCGACTCGCCGAGCGCCGCGGGCGGCACGCTGACGCTGACCGCGACCGCGACCGCCGCGGGAACCCAGAGTCCCACCGGCAGCGTTGGCGTCTACCTCGATGGCGCCGTGGTCGCGGACTACACAGCGCCCCTCGTCTCGGGTGTCGCGAGTCTTCCGCTCGTGTTGGCACCCGGTGCGCACTCGATCGAGGTGCGGTACGTGCCCGGCGCTGGCTTCGTCTCGACGGCCACCACGATCAGCCACACCGTGGGGCCCTTCAACTCGTCGATGGTGGTGAGCGCCGATTCGGCGAGCTCGGTGTATGGTCACGACGTCGAGCTCACGGCGACGATCACTGCGACCGCGACGCCGGTCGGGTCGTTGACGTTCGCCGCGGTGCCGGTGAGCGGGCCAGAGGTGAGTCTTGGCTCCGGCGTTGTGAACGGCAGCGGCGTCGCAGTGCTCGTGACCGACGAGTTGCCGGTTGGCGCGATTTCAATCGTGGCGCGCTTTGTCGGGTCGGCGGGGGTTGCCGCCGCGACATCCAATTCGTTATCTCACACCGTGTCGAAGGCGCCCGTCGTGGTTGACGTGCAGGCGACTTCGGCGACTTCGAGCATTGGCGGCACGGTCGGCATCACGGCGACAGTGACCCCCGAGGCGGGCGCTGCGGGCAGCCCAACGGGAGCGTTCACCATTAAGCGCGACGGAGTGACGGTGGGCACGGCACTGCCCGGCGTCACCACGTACTTCTCGGTCGGGGATGCAGGCACTCGCCAGTTCACGGCGGAATTCGAAGACACGACCGGCAACTTCACCTCCGGATCCGGCTCGGTCGACATCACGGTCTCTCAGCTCGCGACCAGCACCACGCTGTTCGGAGCGGCCTACCTCAGCCATGTTTACGGCGACTCGCTGACCTTCGACGGCTCGGTGTGCGCGAGCGCATGCGGCGTGCACCCGACGGGAACCGTGCAGATCACGGTGGGCGGCGTGTACGTCGCCGACGGCCCGCTCGACGTAAACGGCAACTTCAGCATCACGACCGACCAGACGCCCGTCGGCATCACGCTGTCGCGTAACGTGCGCGCGATCTACGTCGGCAGCACCAACTTCGAGGGCAGCGTGTCGAGCCCGGTGAGCCTCGAGCTCGTGAAGGCGGCATCGAACCCGGTGGTAACGGTCGACCCCGTCGAGCCAGGATTCGGCGGCACCGCGACGCTCATCGCCACCCTCACCAACGTCGGCGCGGGCCCGAGCGGCAGCGTGTCGTTCACTAACGCCGGCTCACCGCTGGGCTCTGCGCCGCTCGTAGACGGAGTCGCGAGCCTGTCTATTCCGATCGACACGGTGAACTACAACATCACCGCAACGTACGCGGGCGATAACAACTTCACCGCGGCAACCTCGTCGGTGTTGACCTTTGCGGCCACTCGCGCGGCGGTCACCGTCTATCTAGATGTTCCGGCACTAACGCCATACGGGTCTGCGGTTGCCCTCGGCGCTACCGTCGAGGTGGGCGGCGGCAACGCAGTCAGCCACGCGGTCGACTTCTACATCGGCAGCACCTACCTCGGATCTGCCACACCGAACGCGTCGGATCGCGCCACACTGTACGTCTGCGCAGGCGACGCCGTAGCGTGCCCCGGCCCCGAGCCGCGCCTAGGCACCTCGGCAGCAACAATCACTGCCGTCTATGCAGAGTCGGCACAGAATATTGCGGGCTCGGCGACGGCTTCGTACGTTCCCTCGGGGGCAGTGACCACTACGACGCTCTCCGTCACCCCGAGCACGGTGCCGCACGGCAGCGCGATCTTCTTGCAGGCCACGGTCTCGTCGGGTGTCGGCACGCCGTCGGGCACCGTGAGCTTCTATGGGCTCAACCCCGACTCGTCGCAGTTCTTCCTCGGAAACGGCACACTGAGCGGCGGGGTGGCAACCATCTCGGTCGCGTCGGGCGTCGACATTGACTGGCCAACCAGCGCGATCTTCGCGCAGTACGGCGCCAACGCTCCGTTCCACACCTCGAGCACCGACACGAAACCGATCACCCTTTTGCGGGTGCCCGTCACCATCAGCACGCCGACGGCGTCACCCGCTGTCGCCTTCGCGCCCACCACCGTGAGTGTCGTTGTGACGCAAGACCCCGGAGCGAGCGCGCTGTTCACGCAGCCGGTCGCGATTACGAGCGACACCGGAGCGACCTGTCTCGGAGTCTTCGGCGTCATCGGCGACCGTGTCGCCGAGTGCACGCTGACCTGGGACACCGCGGGAACCCACACCTACACCGCGAGCTACCCGGGCGACTCGGTCTATGAGGCCGCGTCGAGCCTTGCCGGGTCGGTGACCGTCGGCAAGGCAAACTCGGCGATCGTCGCGGCATTCCCATACAGCGTCAACGCTTTCGCAACCAACACCGTCACCTGGTCGCTCTTTCACCCCTCGGCGACCGGGCTCGTCACTGTCTTCGCCGACGGCACCCAGGTCTGCCAGGTCGCCATCGCCGTGCAGCACTGCGATGTGCAGTTCGGTGCCTCATCGGTGACCGGCGCCGACGTCGAGCTGCGAGTGCGGTACGACGGCAACTCCGCCTTTATCGGTGATGAAGACGTGCTGCCGGTGCGCGTGCAGGGCTGCATCACTCTCGACGTCTACACGAGCACGGGGCTCGGCACCGTGTCGGTGGCGACGGCGCCCAACTGCGGCGTGAGCGGCTACCTCGCGGGCACTCTCATCAACGTCGTCGCCACCCCGGCCGCGGGTGCGGAGTTCGTCAACTGGATGAAATTCGGCACGTCGGGGCTCGAGGTGGCATCCACCGCTCCGTCGTCGTTCTTCGCGATCACCGCAGATTCGAGCAGCGGTGTCTTCGTGGCTACCTTCCGCCCCGCGTGCTTCTCGGTGACCGCAGCAGCGACCGGTAGCGGCACCATCGACGTCTACCCCGCGAGCACCTGCACGACGATCGCGGGCGAACCGGGCTACTCCATCGGAACCAGCGTCTTCGCCTACCCGACCGGTCTCTACAACCCGATATTCGACGAGGCAGACGCCTTCTATGCGTTCGGCACGCTGCCCGTCGGGGTGAGCCTGCGCCACGACTCGTCGAATCGCGCCTACGTCTCGCTGACCGTTACCGGCACGACGAGCATTCCGGTCACCTTTGGACCGAAGTGCCGCACCGTGAGTGTCGCCTTCGCCCCGAGTGACCCCGCCGACGACGGCGCGGTTGTCACCCCCGCAAACTGCTTTGACCCCGCGGCTCACGGGTTCGAGCGCTTCACGAAAGTGACTGTCAGCGCGACCTCTGGCCTCAGCTCTCGTGTGCTCGCCGACTGGGCAGTGAACGGCACAGTGGATGCCGCCCTCGGCCACGCGCCGACGGCAACCGTGAAAGTCGATGAATCCAACCTCGTGCTCACGGCCAACTTTCTCGACTGCTTCAGCGTCACCGTCGATCTCGACAGCGCTGTGGATGCCCGCAACCGCGACATTGGCGAGATCGCCTACAGCGTTGCCGGCAACTGCCCCGATGGCAGCGAGCGCTATCTGACGGGAACCGAGCTAACCCTCACGCCCACCGTGCTGGTCGATCAGGTGTCGTTCACCGGCTGGGCCGACGTGCCGCTGAGCCAGACCGTACTGCGCCCCAAGGGCGCGATCCCCGAAAAGGCACGTACGCTCGCTGTCGCCGAAGACGTCACCTTCTCGGCGGGTTTCTACACCGAGCAGACCTGTTCCAAGCTGCAGGTCATCGGGCTGCAGAACCTCGTGAGCTACGTCGATACCGGTTGCGGTGATGGCTATTACTACGACCTGCAGAAGTCGCAGGCTCTGCGCATTGGCGAGCCCCAACCCGAGTTGTGGGAGTCGAGCGACCGCAGCGTGCTCACCGCTCTCGTCAACCCTGACGTTGTGCTCGACGTGTATGTGAGCGTGCGCGGCGACACGCGCAACTGCTTCGGCGAGGCAACCCAGACTCAAGGCCCGTCGACCGACATCACGACCGTCAAGCCCTATGGCCCGCTCGATCGGCCAAGCGACACCTGTGAGGTTGGCGGCAACCTGCGGGTGCAGGCGCAAGCCTGCCAGACTGTCGCCTCGACTGCGCAGTTCTATGTCAACGGTGACGAGTCAGAGCATGCCTTCAGCGTCGGTGAACTGCCGGGCTCGATGCTTCTGCAGCTGCCCGATGGCACCTTTGGCACCTACAGTCTTGCCGACTTCGAGTGGGTGGCAGCGGCGCCTGTGATCGTCGAAGAAGACGGCATAACGCCCGCCACCATGCAGTCGGGCCCCTGTAAGGATGCAGGCAACGCCTTCGCGCCCGACACTGACATCGCGGTCTACGGCTTCGGCCCCGCCACCGGGTTCACTTTTGCCGGGTGGGACAACATCGACCCCGCCGCGCTGATCCCCTCGAACCCGATGATCCGCACGACTACCGCTACCGAGTCGAGCATGCCGGTCACCGCCGCCTTCATCGTTGACTGCCATACCGTCACCATTCAGCCCGGAGTCTCAGTGGTTGGCACGCCGGCGTACTGCCCGGGGTCTGACCCCGCAGCGAATACGTTCATTGCTGGTTCGGCAATCCAAGTCGCCGCCGCCCAGCAGCTCAACGGCAACGGTTTCGTCGGCTTCATACGCGGCGTTGTCGCTGGATCTCCCTTCGTCGATGAGCAGACCGCCGAGGTCAACGCCTTTGTGCTCGTCGACGAAGACAAGACGGTGACCGGCGACTACCCCGGTAAGACCGAGTCGGTGGGCCGCGCGATTCTGCAGGGACTCAAGATTGTCAGCGGCATCGCTGCAGTGCTCGCGCCCATCGTTCTCAGCGCCCTGTTCCCGCCGGCCGGTCTCATCTTCGGCCTGCTCGCGGCAACCGCTGGCCTATTCAGCTTGCTGCCCGGCGGAGACGGCCCGGCCTCGGTTCTCGACCTCATGAATCCGACCAAGATCACCACGTGCGCGGCGCGCTGGGCCTTCAGTAAAACTGACGATCCGACCGGCAAGCTCAACGCGGGAGCCATTATCGGCACACCCAAAAAGATCTACACCCTCTATAAGGGCGCATCGGCGGTGACACCGGTGGCCGACTTGCGCGGCCTCGCATCCACGGCAGCGACGACAACCTCGACACTGAGCAAGACGGTGGCGACGCTCAAGTCAGCGGCGCCCGGCATCATCGGCGCGGCCAGCTTCGGCTACGGACTCTACGACGCGGGCATCGGCCACTCCGAGTTCGGTGCGCAGACGATCGAACAACTGCGTGGCACCCAAACCATGACCGGCTGCCTCGAAGACCAGTGGCGCGTTACCGGAGTCGATTTATAGGCGTATTGGGTGGCGTGGCCAGACGATCGTCCCCGGAACTCACCGCCATGCTGCTCTCAGTCTGCCTCGGCGCCCGTGCGTACCCGATAACCATGGTCGAGCAGTTCGCGGACGATGTGCTTGGCGATGAAGCCAGAGGCCCCAGTGACGAGAACGGTGGCCATGGCATCTCCCGGTGGTCGGTGCTGGTGATAGTTACTGTGGCGGCAGGAAAACGAGCGTGGCGTCCCGCGTAGGGGTGCAAAGCATGGTGGCCATCGTCTGCCCACCGTTGGCAGCTATGTGAGTGCGCTGCTGCCGCTAATGACGTCGGCGGGGGTGCCAGCCGCACTAGAAATCCCGGTCATCCCCGCGCGGCCGTGAACAAGCCCAGCCAATTGCGTCGGCTTCAGAGTCGCGGCCGCAAATCCTGAGCTGGAGTGGCCCTCGCCTGCAGTTCGTTCATCCACGACTTTCTCGTCGTAGCTACAAGTTTCTGGTCCGCCTTCGACAGCGTGATGATGTTGCCGATTAGGTCGAATGCCTCACCGATCAAGGCGGGCAGATCTCCGATGTCAACAGTGGAGGCGCGATCAAGAACCTCCGCGGCAACCGCCGGGTCGACACCCTGGAGCTTGAGGAGCGCAAGGATCTCGCGGGCATCCTTCTGGCCCTTTTCGGAGAAGTGTCGGTCTAGCAGAGCTGCCATCTTGGTGGCGATGTGTGCCTCAAGGCGCAGGAGTGTCCACTTCTCGAATGCGAGCTCGTCGGGGTACTCCGCAAGCACCTCGACTTTGAGGCGCAGCTTGCTGCCGAGTTGGGATTCTTAGGGCAGGTCGATATCGAGACTGATCTCGCCGCCGACGCGCACGAAGGTTGCCCACCCACCGATGAGTATCGATGGCTCGAGGTCGTGGCCCAGCCTGTCGACGAGGGCACGGATGACTCCGCGCTCGTCTTCGTGCAGGTTAGGCACGGGTTCGCTGCTCCCAGTCGGCGTCGGAGAATAGCTTTGCCTTGAGAGCGCGGGTGAACTCGGCCGCCTGCCACCCTGGGCTCGCCCACAGGTCGGCGTAGGTTTGCGCGAGGCTGGCATATCCGGATGTCCAGGTGCGAGCTGCAAGCGGATCTTCGGTGAGGATGATGACCTCGTCTCCCCCAGGGAAGTCAGCTTGAGAGAGTGTGCGGGTTGTGTAGAAGATCCGCCGCCCCAGATCGGAGACGGTGTTTCGCCCGCCGAGGTGATGCACTGCGGCGGTGCTGCCGCTGAGCGCATAGTCGATCTCGACGTCGTCTAGAAGTTCTTGGGCGGCCGGCAAGGTTGTGGAGACCATGGTGTCGGCGCGCAGGTTGCGGTGTGCAGCGAACGCCTCGAGGAGTTTCTCGGGCGACACGACCGTATAGCCACGACGCGAGTTGGGTCGGACGGCACCAATGTCGACGAGTCGCCCGAGCGCCTGGTGGGTCGTCGACGGCGCAACCGACGCTGCATCAGCGATGTCGCTAATACTGTGCCAATCGCGCTGTCCCTCGAGCGCGGCGTCGGCCAAAGTGCGCCAGACTATCTCCACGTTCTTCATCGCACCATGCTCGCAGGTTTCATATAAATATGGAAGCGTGCATCCGTATTTATATAGATTGGCGGAACGTCGCTTGCCCACCGTTTGCCCGCAACTCTGGGCAAACGAACCAGACCGAACGCGGTCGCATTCAACGAACACGCTGAATTTCTGAGGATGTTGAGCCAGTCCCGCACGATTTCAGCGCTGTGACGGGAGTTCGAGTCCCTCCAGGGAACCTCGGATCCTCCTCCAGAACACCTTATGAACACTGGGATGTAGCGGCTCCCGTCACTCCGCGATGTGCTGAGACGTCACATTTCCAGCATTCGCTTGTGGGGATATCCCGACATGATCTAATGTGGGCATATCGCCACATGATGAGATGTGGGATTATCCCGACACGAAGGATGCGATCATGCCTACGGTGCAGGTGCGAAAGTTCCGCGACATCGGCCCTGTCATCAAGGCTGTGCGCGAGAGCCGCGCTGTGCGTCAGGAAGACCTGGCCGATCAGCTCGCCTTCTCGCGTGACTATCTCATCGATCTCGAGAAGGGCAAGGGCAGTCTCTACATCACACGGCTCTTTCGCACGCTCAACGAGTTGGGTATCACCGTGACGCTTACCTATGGTTCGAGCGACGGCGAGACGAGCGATGGAGACGCTTGATCTCTACCTGCACGACCGTCGAATTGGCGCTGTGCGAAGGGACCCCCGAGCTAAGCATCGGGTCGCGATCGAGTGGGATGCCACGTACCAGGGTGACGCTCCGACTCTGACCGAGTCGTTTGGCGTCATCCCTGGGCGTGCGCCAGACACGGAGCTGGCATCAAATTTCCTCGGCGGATACACACCAGAGGGCAACCAACGCGCGGCACTTGCTGCAAAGCGGGGGATCGACCCCGATGACCTCTACGGGATTCTGAGCCAGTTCGGTGGCTCTATCGCAGGCGCAGTCACGCTGCGAGACCCGGATGAGACAATCAACTACCACCCGGACTACGACGAGCTCGCAGAGCGCATGGTCGCGGCTCGACTGCAACAAGCCATCGATGAACACGATCTGGGCGGGCGCGATGATAGCCGCTCGATGCTGCCAGGCTTCCAGCCCAAACTCCTTGTCGCTCGATTCGACGACGCGTGGCTTGAACCGCACGGCAGGGCGCACTCCACCCACATCCTCAAACCCCAACTTCAGTCACGACCTGAGGCGATCTTCAACGAGTTTTACAGCCATGAACTCGCCCGTCACGCGGGTTTATCCCAGTTTCAGAGTGCGATGCGCACGGCAGGCACGATGAACTACTTGGCGATTGAACGCTTCGATCGTCAAGTTGTCGGCGGCGACGTGGTACTTCACCACCAGGAGGATCTCGCACAGGCTCTCGGTCTTGACTGGCGCGATGGTGACGCCAAGTTCCAAGACCACAGGCTGCCATCGAAGAAGGGGCGACCCTCGGCTCGTCTTATCGGCGAACTGCTGGGCTCGATCCCAGGCGGTGGACGTGCAGCCGAGGATTGGCTGCGCCAACTCGTTTATCACGTCGCGATCGGCAACAACGATGCGCACGCGAAGAACGTCGCCCTGCTGCACCTCGCCACAGGAACGCAACTCACCGAGATCTATGACGCCGTACCGAACCTCTTCCAAGAAGGGCGCATCGACTGGAATCTCGCACTCTCCGTTGGAGGGATCTTCGACCATCGGAAGATCTCGGTGGAGGCTCTGACAGAGGAAGCGCTGTCCTGGGCTGTGCTTCCCAGACAACGGATCCCGATGGTGATCGACGAGACGCTTACCGCCATGGAAGCGGCGGTGCGAGCGATCACGCCACCGAGCCTCGCGTCAAAGGGGATGCCCGAGAGGATCGAATGGAACGTCAGCCGACTCCGATCGGGTGCCGAGATCAGCAGACCTAGAAAGTGAGGTGTCGTCTGATGCCTCTAACCTCAAGTGCGACGATCAAACTCGTTCACGTCCTTGGCCGGAAGGAAACCCTGCAGTGAAGTCCATTCGCCACGGCCACCTTTCAACACGTTAAGGGTGCGACGGCGCGGTGAGCCAACGAGCGCCAGGCTCCTCGACAACGATCTTTGCGGCAGTTGCGTCGATGAACTCACCTGCGCCCCGTTCATCGATGGCAACGGTCGCACCGGGCGGCTCGTGCTGAACCTGATCTTGGTGCGGCTGGGGTTCCCACCGGCGATCATCTTCAAGTCGAATCGCAACCGATACCTCACGGCTCTCGACAAAGCGGACAAAGCCGAGCCCGGCCCACTCGCTGAGTTGCTTGCCCGATTGGTGTTGCAGAAGTCCCTTGCCACACCGGAGCTGAGCTACGAGGCGCTACGACAGGCTGCGGCGCGGGGCAGGCTCGAAGTGAGCCACAGCTCGGATGGCACCGTGCGTTCGAGCAAGCTGGCCGTCGATGCCTATCGAGACAGCAAGTACTCGCGTCAGCGTGA
>JANONY010000225.1:0-3251 GCA_031421055.1 Actinomycetes bacterium
TTGTAGGCGGGTGGCGTCCACAACGGCGGAGCGGTGCGCGTTGCGTTCGACGCTGACGACTTGGCCGCGCTCGGCCGCATCCAGAATCTGCTTGATGTTGTCGCGCGCGGCGCTGACGGATGGGTAGTGGAGCGTGGTCACTGTCTCAGTCTAGCGGGGCAATGTACAGGGTGTACATGAAGTACACCTGCCGAGATTCACCCTGCCAACTCGAACTACCGGAGCCCACAAAGTGGCCTAATTCTCACGGTTATTCACAGCCGCATTGACTCACAGGAAGCCCCCGCGTAGCTGTGTTCGTTACCTCGGATGAAAACCTCCGCTTCGGCGTGATGTGAGATTCACGGGTCGGATACGGGTTACGGCCGTTTCTATGGAGCTGACGATGACGCAGCTTGCCTTGCCTGCGCGGCCGCTCACGAGCGCCCCGCAATCGCTCGCAGAAGTTCGGCTAGCCTGTCGAGGTCTGCCGTCGTCAGGCTCGCGAACTGCGGAAGTGCCAGTTCTACGGCGCGCGCTTCGAACTCTGCCAGCTCGTGCTGCGCCTCGTCGGTGAGTGCGAGCGTGATCGACCGCGAATCGGTCGGTGTGGGAGTTGCGAACACGAGGTCAGCCTCCCGGAGTTTTGCGACCAGTTGCGTCACAGCGCCCGCGGTGATGCGCATGGCCGACGCCAGCAATCCAGGAGTGACACTTTCGCGGTGCGCGATGAGAAACAGCATCTCCAGATGGGAGCGGCCAAGCTCCAGCCCCGCGAAGGGCATGACCCGGGGGCCGGCGAGCACCCGGTTCGCCTCGATGAGTTCTTCCAGCACCCGAGCCACCACCTTGGCGCGATCCGACATCAGGCAGAAACGAAGGGCAGCGCGTGAACGAAGCTCTTATCGTCAATCTGGGTCATGATGAAATCGGCTAAGTCGTCCCGGCTGATCTGAGTGCCCGTGCCGACGCCAACCCAGCCCAGTCGATACGTTCCGGCACCCGGACGCTCGGTCAGTCGGGGACCGCGCACCACGGTCCAATCCAGACCGCTCTCGCGGAGCACCTGCAGGTGGCCCTCGGCGTCAGCCAGAACCCTTGCCGCGAGGGTGCGCAATAGAAAAGTGATCACGTGGTCGGCCGCCTTTGGGCGATCGTGCTCATCTCGCAGCCCGCCTCCCGACAGGGTGACTATGCGCTTCATGCCCAGCCGCTGCATCCCGTCTACTATCACCCGCGTTCCGTCTGTCTGCAGGGTTGGGGGCGAACCCTTCACGTGGCCGAACACGCTGAGTACCGCGTCGGCACCCGCGAGAGTCTCATTGACTGTTTGAGGATCGAGCACGTCACCCGCAATCACGCTGAGGCGATCACGTGCTGGGCCGAGAGCGGCGGGATTCCGTGCGAGCACACGCACGTTCATGCCTGCCTCGAGTGCGCGATTCACCACTCGACGACCAGTTCGCCCTGTGCCTCCGAAAACTGCAATAGTTACCATGGGTTTTAGTTTAGTAGCTAAAGTATGCCAACGGGTGCGGCGAATCGATTCTTCGAACTACACGCTGACGGACACCGTGCGCACCAGGGATGGCACGCCCCCGGCCGGGCGGTATGTGGCGCGCGGCTCGGCCTTCGGTAGGCCCGACGCGACCGGCACCGGCCGTGCCGTTCTGGCGAGCTCCATGAGGATGATGTGCGATTCGAGCAGCGCGAACTGATCACCGAGGCACTTGCGAGTTCCAGCGCCGAATGGAAAGTAGGCGCCGCGGGGCAGTGATGCTTCGAAGTCGTGCTCCCATCGCTCCGGCTGGAAGGTGTCAGGGTCACTGAAGTGCATCGCGTTGCGATGGCTCGCGTATTGGCTCACGAGAACGTGGGCACCCTTCGGCACCTGCACGCCTGCGACCGTCACGTTCTCGATGGCGCGCCGCGGTGCCACCCAGACCGGCGGGGCCAGTCGCAACGACTCAGCCATGACCGCCTTGGCGGTCGGCGCCGAGAGAATCGCGCGCACATCAAGCTCGCCTCCGACCGGCAGCAATCGTTCGGCCTCGGCGGCGAGCGCCTCCCAGAGATCGTCGCGATCGCGCAGATAGCACAACGCCCAGGTCATGACGTTTGCGGTCGTCTCGTGTCCACTCAAAATCAGTGTGAGCGTCTCGTCGCGCACCTCATCGTGACTGAGCGGGGAGTTGTCCTCGTCGCGCGCCGCCAGCAACAAGCCGAGCAGGTCGTCGCCCG
Organism: Actinomycetes bacterium; assembly: GCA_031421055.1. Taxonomy (GTDB): domain Bacteria; phylum Actinomycetota; class Actinomycetes; order Actinomycetales; family Microbacteriaceae; genus Conyzicola. The sequence continues at coordinate 2,221 of JANONY010000225.1, forward strand.
GCTCGTCACCCGCGGCCCTGCGCGCGATGATGTCGTCGGCGACAGCTGCGAGGTAATCCGCTGACTCCTCGAACTTGCGAAAGTAGGGAATCGGAGACCGGTCGAAGGCCTTCATACCCGGCAGCATCGTGCGCTCTATGCGGTCGATTGCGACCCCCATGTGGTGCTGCACTCCCTCGGCGTAGCGATCGATCTCGGTGCCGAAAAGCAACTGAGCGACAATCTGGAAGGTGAGTCGCATCATCTCGTGGTTCGCCTCGACCGGCTGGTCATGCGACCAATTACTGAGGTGGTCGCGCGTGATGCGGTGCATGAGGGTCGCGTAGTCGCCGAGTTTTCCATGATGGAACGGCGGCTGCATCATGCGGCGATGGCGCAAATGGATGGGCTCTTCGTTGGTCAGCAAGCCGGTTCCGAGCACCTTGCGCATTCGATCAAAGCCGACACCCTTAACGAAGGAGTTCTGCTTCTTGACGGTCACATCAACAACACCGTCCGCCCCGAAGAAGGCGATGAAGAGCTCGCCGTTGAGAAAGAACGAGGTGGAGTCGCCGTAGGTGCGGTGTAGGTCGAGCAGAAAACGAGGAGTGTCGCGCAAGAACCGCAGGGTGAGCGAACCCGGCACACCACGTGGCCCCGGCGGCAACGAGGGGTGCGATCGCCGCGAGCGCACTGGCTTTGGCATCGGTGCATAGCTCGCCGGACGGGGAGCGGTGAATGGACTCGTCATTGAGTTCCTCCTGCTAGGTCTGAGCACATTATTACAGCCAGGCAGTCACGGTGGACGTTGCTCTAGCTCATCGCGCGACACCGGCAGGGGGTCGAGCGTCGATTCACCTTTTCGACGCGTCAACCGAAGACACGAGCGCCAGAACGTCGGGGTGATCTCTGAGGTTTCGCCATCGCATGTAGACAGCCCTAGACGTCGTCCATGCGCCAATGCTCCGCCTTCGCAATGCGAATATAAATGACCAGTCATGCGCACACAGAAACCTGCAATCGCGATCGCAGTACGGTTATGAGATGGTATC
>JANONY010000226.1:0-4681 GCA_031421055.1 Actinomycetes bacterium
CCGAGGTTAGGAGCTGTACCACGTCGCGTTCAAAATCAGCTGGATTCAGTCCGTTCGCGTTGGCGACCGCTTCGAGATAGTCACGTGCGTATTTTGGGAGGCGAGGGTCATCGACCGTCGCCCGGTGGGTGTCTATTCGCCGGTTGGGCGTCAAAGTCGTGCCGCGCGCGGGCCAACGAACGAGGGCCACACCCCCAACGGGAGTGATGCCCTCGTGCCTCAAAGTGCCTCAGTAAGCACTAGTTGAGGGTGATCGTTGCGCCGGCTTCTTCGAGCTGAGCCTTTGCCTTCTCGGCGGCTTCCTTGTTGACACCCTCGAGCACGTTGCTCGGGGCTCCGTCAACCAGGGCCTTGGCCTCGCCGAGGCCGAGGTTCGTAATTGCGCGAACCTCCTTGATGACCTGGATCTTCTTCTCGCCAGCGGCCTCGAGAACGACGTCGAACGAGTCCTTCTCTTCGACCTCTTCGGCCGGAGCGGCTGCTCCGCCGCCTGCTGCAGCAACGGCAACGGGTGCAGCTGCGGTGACCTCGAAGACCTCTTCGAACTTCTTGACGAAGTCAGAGAGCTCGATGAGCGTGAGCTCCTTGAATGCATCGATGAGCTGGTCGCTTGAAAGCTTTGCCATGATTTTCTCCTTGCTTATCTAGATCTGTAATCCGCGGGTTACGCCGCGGAGTCCTGCTTCTCGCGCAACGCGTCGACGGTGCGAACCGCCTGCGCGAGGGGCGCGTTGAACATGTACGCGGCTCCGAACAGCGAGGCCTTGAAGGCGCCGGCAAGCTTGCCGAGCAGAACTTCACGGGACTCGAGATCAGCGAGCTGCATGACCTCTGCCTCAGAGAGCGGGTTACCGTCAAAGTAACCGCTCTTCACGACGAGGAGAGGGTTTGCCTTGGCAAAATCACGCAACGACTTCGCTACGGCGACAGTGTCACCGTGAACGAAGGCGATCGCGGACGGACCAGCAAGCTGGTCATCGAACGCGCTGATACCAGCTGCGTTCGCCGCGATCTTCGTGAGCGTGTTCTTGACGACGGCGTAGGTCGCGTGCTCGCTGATGGACTGGCGCAGGCTCTTGAGCTGCGCCACAGTGAGACCGCGGTACTCGGTCAGCAGTACGGCGTTCGAGTTACGGAACAGATCCGTAAGCTCGGCGACCGAAGCTTCCTTGTTCGCCATGGCACTCCTTGATTAGTTGATTACGTGCGCCGCAGTGGCGGCGGCGCACAATTAGCACAGCGTCCACCGGAGCATAAAAAATGCTCCGGCACGCAAGCGCACGGAGCTTTTTTCCGGTTTGACCCGGAGAAACCTTCACACACCTGCGCGGGCTTCCCTCTCGGGAATTTCATTCGCAGTGCGAGCACAGCGAAACCAGCGGTCTTTGGCTTCGATAAGGCTACGGGATGCGGCGGTAGGCCGCAAATTCACCCCACGTCAGGATCGGCTGGCGCCTCCACTTCGGGCTCGCGCTTGGGCTTCGCCCGGGGTTTCGCCCGGGGTTTCGCTGGAGGTTTGGGCGCTGGCTCGGGCGCCGCCTTCGGCTTGGGTTTCGACGCCGCCGCCGCCTTCGGCTCCGGTTCCGACTCCGCCTTCGTCTTCGGCTTGGCCCGCGGTTTCGCGGGGGGCTTGGGCGCAAGTGCTGGTGCCGGCTCGGGTGCGGGATCCGGTTCGGGCTCCGCCGCGGCCTCCGCATCCGCCGCGGCCTCCGCATCCGCCGCCGCCTTCGCCTTCGCCCTGCGGCGCCAGGACGGAAGGAAGGCCTCCACCGCCACAAGCAGCACGATGAGCGCCAGCGCAAGGCCCACGAGAATAAGCCCGTCGCGCGTTGTGGGTTCGTCCTCGCGAACGCTCGGCTCGCTCGTCGGCCAGTTGGCCACAACGTCGCGATACTCGGCGAGGGCGATGGGCTCGGTAACCCGGCTGGTTCCGCTGACCAAGGGTGTAAGTTCTCGGTTCTCTGGTGTCTCGCCGTCGAGACTGAACCACGCCGAGCGAGCCGCGTCGCGCACCAAGGTTGCCGTCTCTGGCAGCGCCGCTATGACGGTGCCGAAGTCGGCGCTTGCCGTGAAGCTCGACATCTGAGGCGACACGGTGACCGGATCGATCGAGACCAGCGCCACTCCCACCGGCACTTGATCGGCCGGCGCAGTGCCAACCGTGACGACGGTGACCCATTCGTTGAGCCGTCGCACTGCCGGCTCCTCGGCGTTCCCAGCGAGAAAGTCGTCGGTAAAGCTGAAGACCCGAGTCGCGCCGACGGCAGTCGCCTCGGTGAAGTCGGTACCGGATCCATCGATACCCAGTCCATAGAATTCGTCGAGATCCTCGATCAGTCCGTCAGCGATGTAGCGAACGACCTCGCCTGGCACCGCACCCGTCACGCCCGCCGCACTAGCCGGAACAACCGCCGTCGCCCCGAGCGAGGCGAGAGCAAGCAGGCCAAGGCCGAGCCTGGTGAAGCTGAGAGTCACAGACGACATTCGGATTGCCTTCCACTTGTGCCTTTAGTCTGCCAGCCCTCCAGCGGGAAGCCGCACAGTGAAGACGGTGGATCCGGGCGCGCTGATAACCGAGACGATTCCGCCGTGCGCTGTTACCACCGCGTCGACGATCGCGAGGCCGAGCCCGGTGCTTCCCGCGACGCGCGAGCGCGAGGCGTCTCCGCGTGCGAATCGTTCGAAGACGTGCCCAAGCACTGCGGGCTCAACACCTGGGCCGTTGTCGGCAATAGTCACCTCGACGGTGTCGCCGTCGTGCCGAGCGCTGACGGTGACTACGGTGCCGGCTGGCGTGTGCACGCGCGCGTTGGTGGCGAGGTTGGCGAATATTTGGTGGATGCGAGCGGAGTCACCCCGCACGACCAACGGTTCGGTGGGCAGATTGAGGGCCCAGTCGTGGTCGCGGCCTGCCGCCCTGGCATCGCTCACCACATCCGTGAGCAATGGGGCAAGGTCGATGGGCAGCTCTTCGAGACTCCGACCGTCGTCGAGCCGCGCGAGCAAGAGCAGATCTTCGACCAGCGAGGTCATGCGCACCGACTCTGACTCGATCCGAGCGAGGGCGTGCACGACGTCGTCGGGCAGGGTGTGGCCGCCGCGCCTGGTCAGCTCTGAGTAGCCCCTGATCGAGGCAAGGGGGGTTCGAAGTTCGTGGCTCGCGTCGGCGACGAAGGTTCGCACCTTCTTCTCGCTCGCCTCCCGCGCGGTAAGCGCAGAAGCGATGTGGCCGAGCATGCGGTTGATCGCCGCCCCGACGCGGCCGACCTCGGTGCTTGGGTCGGCATCCTCATCTGGCACGCGCACCGACAGCGCAACCTCGCCGCGCTCAAGCGGCAGCTCGGCGACGTGTGCCGCGGTCGCCGCGACGCGGTCGAGCGGGCGAAGGGCGAGTCGCACAATCGCGGTGCCGGCGAAGAACGCCGCAACGAGACCGAGCGCGGCGACCACCGCGACGACGATAGCGAGCTGCAGCACGGTCGAAGTGACCTCGCCCGTTGGCATGCCGACGATGAGCACCTCGCCACGAGAGTTCGACACCGCGACGATGCGGTAGTCGCCAAGACGCTCGCCGAAGTCGACAGTCACCGGCTCGACGTCGGTTTCGATGCTGAGTAGCGTCCGCCCCTCGGCGATCGAAAGTGCAGTGGTGTCGAGTTCGTCGCCGAGCACCGAAGCGAAGATGTGGTTACCGCGAACGAAAGCGCCGACCGTGCCTGGCGGCAGGCCCGCGAGCGGCAAAAGTTCGCCGGGGCCAGGCCGATCGTCGCCATCGCTGTCACCGCCCGGACGATCAGCCACCCCCTGAAACCGGCTCGCCGCAGAGACGATCTGTTCGTCAAGTCGGTCGATGAGGTAGCTGCGGAGCGACAGCGTTGAGACTGCGCCCACCGTGAGGCTGACTGCGGCGAGCAGCACAAGGATGCCGGCAATGAGTCGGCGGCGCAGCGTCAACGGGCGCTTCACTCGCCTGGCTTCAGAACGTAGCCGACGCCGTGCACCGTGTGGATCATGCGGCTACCGGTTGCCTCAATCTTCTTGCGCAAGTACGAGACATAGAGCTCAACGATGCTCGATTTTCCGCCGAAGTCGTAGCGCCAGACGCGGTCGAGAATCTGAATTTTGCTGAGCACTCGGCGTGGGTTGCGCATCATGAACCGCAGAAGCTCGAACTCAGTCGCGGTGAGTTCGATGGGCGTTTCGCCGCGACGCACCTCGTAGCTGTCTTCGTCGAGGCTGAGATCGCCGACCACGATGAACGATTCTTGACCCTTGCTCGCAGTCACGTCAGAGCGGCGAATGAGGCCGCGAAGACGCGCGATGAGTTCTTCGAGGCTGAACGGCTTCGTCACGTAATCGTCGCCGCCAATGGTCAATCCGGCGATGCGATCGTCGAGAGCGTCTTTCGCGGTGAGAAAGAGTACGGGGGTCTGGATGCCATCCGCTCGAAGCCGCGTCAGCACCTGCATACCGTCAATGTCAGGCAACATGATGTCGAGCACGATCACGTCCGGTCGAAAGTCGCGCGCGAGCGCGAGCGCCTTCTGACCACCGTTGGCGATCTTAACGTCCCACCCTTCGTAACGAAGCGCCATCGAAAGCAGGTCGGTGAGCGAGTCTTCATCGTCGACGACGACCGCGCGAATCGGCGAACCGTCGGCGCGGGTGATTCGCGGTTGGG
>JANONY010000227.1:0-3418 GCA_031421055.1 Actinomycetes bacterium
ACAATCGCCCGCTCTGCTGCGAGGTCTTTGAACGCTTCGAGCCCGACGAGCGACTCGACCCGGCGATTGGCTGAGCCGACAGAGGACTCGCTGACGAGATTGATCAGACCGATTTCGGATGAGCGCCCGACATGCGTTCCAGCACACAGTTCGAGAGACCACGGGCCGCCAATCTCGACCACCCGCACAGTGTCACCGTACTTCTCGCCGAATAGGGCCATTGCGCCGAGCGATTTCGCGTCGTCGAGGGCCATAATGCGCGTCTCTACCTCGAGGTTGTCGCGCACCTTGAGGTTTGCGCTCTCTTCGATCTCGCTACGGGTGGCAGGCGAAAGCGCCTGGTTCCAGCTGAAGTCGAGGCGCATGTAGCCGGCCTTGTTGTACGAGCCAGACTGATGCGCCTCCGGGCCGAGCACTTGGCGCAGCGCAGCGTGAACCAGGTGCGTTGCCGAGTGTGCCTGCGTGGCCCCACGCCGCCACGATGGGTCGACGAGCGTCGTGGCGGCCGCGCCAACCGACACCTCACCCATCGTGACCTCGACCGTGTGGCTCGTGAGCCCCTTAACCGGGCGCTGCACGTCAAGCACTTCGAGCTCGTAGCCGTTTCCAACGATCGTGCCAGCGTCGGCCTCTTGGCCGCCTGACTCCGCATAGAGCGAGGTCTCGGCGAGAATCACTTCGGCGATTTGTCCGGCGCTGGCCGAGGAAACACTGACGCCGTCAACGATGAGGCCGAGAATGCTCGTTTCGGTCGTGAGGTACTCGTAGCCCGTGAACGCTGTCTCGCCGAGCGCGCGGAAATCGCCGTACACGCTGAGATCGGCGAGAGTCTTCTTTTTCGCCTTAGCGTCGGCCTTTGCGCGCTGACGCTGCTCCATCATGAGCGCGTCAAAGGCGCCACGGTCGATCGTGAGGCCCGCCTCTTCGGCAATCTCGAGCGTGAGGTCAACCGGAAAGCCGAAGGTGTCGTGCAGCAGGAAGGTTGTCTCGGCGGGCAACTCACTGGCGCCAGACTTCTTCGACTTCTCTACGGCAGTATCAAGGATGGTGATTCCGCTCGCGAGCGTGCGCAGAAAGGTTTCTTCTTCGCCGATTGCGAGACGCTCGATGCGATCCCACCCCGATGCGACCTCCGGGTAGGCCGCCTTCATGGCATCGCGTGACGCGGGAAACAGCTCGGCAAAGCTCGGTGCATCGACCCCAAGCAGCCGCATCGCCCTGACAGAACGGCGCAGAAGGCGGCGCAGGATGTAGCCGCGGCCTTCATTGGACGGCGTGACGCCATCCGACATCAGCATCAAACTCGAGCGCACGTGATCGGCGATGACGCGCATGCGCACGTCGTCGTCGTGGTCGGCGCCGTACTTGCGGCCAGAAATGGCCGAAGCCATATCGAGCACCGGGCGAACTTGGTCGATCTCGTACATGTTCTCGACGCCCTGCTTGAGAAACGCCACGCGCTCCATGCCCATGCCAGTGTCGATATTCTTCTTCGGCAACTCACCGAGAATCTCGAAGTTCTTACCATCGCCCTCGCCGCGAAGGTATTGCATGAAGACGAGGTTCCAGATTTCGACGTAGCGGTCGTCGTCAGTGGCCGGGCCGCCATCGATGCCATACGTTGGGCCTCGGTCGAAGAAGATCTCCGAGCAGGGGCCAGCCGGGCCCGGTTGTCCGGTGGACCAGTAGTTGGTATCCATATCGAGACGTTGGATGCGCTCGTCGGGTAGCCCGGCGGTCTTCTTCCAAAATTTGATGGCTTCGTCGTCGTCTTTGTAGACCGTGACCCATAGGTCTTTCTCCTGGAAGCCGAGCCCACCATCCGATTCGCCGCTCGTCAACAGCTCCCACGCAAACTCGATCGCCTGCTGCTTGAAGTAGTCGCCGAACGAAAAGTTTCCGTTCATCTGAAAGAACGTGCCGTGCCGCGGTGTCTTTCCGACCTCTTCAATGTCGAGGGTGCGGATGCATTTCTGCACACTCGTGGCACGCGGGTAGGGCGGCGGAACCAGACCGGTGAGGTACGGGATGAAGGGCACCATGCCAGCGACCGTAAACAGCAGCGTCGGGTCATCACTCACTAGCGAGGCTGAGGGCACCACGGTGTGACCGCGGTCTGCGAAAAATGTGAGCCAGCGGTGTTGAATGTCAGCGGTCTGCATGGTGTTCCTGATCGTGCGTGATGGGCCGGCCGCGAGCCGGCTCAGCAGTGGAGTTGGGGCTAGTACGCGTCTTTAGCGTCGGCAACCGCTTCACGAAGTTCTGCCTCACGCTGCTTGTAGCCATCGACCAAAGCGCCACTGAACTCGCGGGTCCTGGTGTCGAACTCGTCAAAAAACTGCCGACCCTGTGGCGTCTTGGCCACCTGGTGGGCGACGACGAAACCAATACCGACGCCGACGGTGAGCAATAGAAGACCCTTCATTGCACTACTCCTTTGGAAGATCGGTTGACACAAGTCAGGTAGAACTCAAGCTTACTTCGTGCGCTTCTTGATAGAGCGACCGCCGATGATGGCTGCGCGGACTGCCGCGCTAAAGCCAGCGATCTTGATCAGCGGTCCGCCGAGCGTAGCGGCAAACAGGGCGACTAGAGCGCTGGCGTTGCCGGTCACGTTGGCGACATCCGATGTGATTGTGTCAAGGCGAGCGAGCTGGCGGTTTGCCTCGGTAATCGACTCGGTTGTTTCCTCCAGCAGCGGTGTGACGCCCGCGGTCACATCGCGAATCGCGGTGGTCGCCTCGTCGAAGACGCGGCCGAGCTTGAGCAGCGGAACCGCCAGCAGCCCAACGAGTACGGCGAAGACAAGGGCCGCGATGAGTGCGGCGATATCGGCAATAGACATGCGCCAACCCTAGTGACGAAAACGCAGGAGATTCTTGCTCTCTTGCGCGTTGGATGCGCCAAACCGTTACATCGCAGCCGAATGTCCTGCGTTTTCGTCACGCGAGGGCAACGCAAAAGGGCCGAGGCGTACGCCCCGGCCCTTCCTGAAGCATTCGTGCGCCGCAGCAGCGGCGGCGCACCGTAAGCACTAACGCGCTGCGTAGTACTCCACGACGAGCTGCACTTCGCAGGTCACGGGAACCTCAGCGCGCTTTGGGCGACGAACAAGCTTCACGCGAAGCTTGTCAATCTCGACCTCGAGGTAGCCAGGCGTCTTCGGCAGCACGTCGACGTGTCCGCCTGCAGCCGCGACTTGGAAGATCTCCATGCCCTCTGACTTCTCTTTCACGTGCACGAGCTGGCCCGGCTTGACGCGGAACGATGGGCGGTCGACGAGCGCTCCGTCGACGAGGATGTGGCGGTGCACGACCATCTGGCGCGCCTGCGCCGTGGTGCGCGCGATCGCCGAACGCACGATGATCGCGTCGAGACGCATCTCCAGCTGCTCGACGAGGTTCTCACCGGTCAGACC
>JANONY010000228.1:0-9189 GCA_031421055.1 Actinomycetes bacterium
CGACCACATCAATCTGACGGCAGACTCGCCGCTCGAAGGGGCGACCTTCATCGACCTAACCAACCTGTACTCGGCGCGACTGCGCGAGCTGGCCAGAACCGTCGCGCCAGAGCTCGACGAGGGCGTGTACGTGCAGTTTCGAGGTCCGCACTACGAGACGCCGGCCGAGGTGCAGATGGCGAAGGCGATCGGCGGGCACATCGTTGGCATGTCGACCTCGCTCGAGGCGATTGCCGCGCGGCAGGCCGGAATGGAGATTCTGGGCGTCTCGCTCATCACCAACCTCGCTGCCGGAATCTCGCCGACTCCACTGAGCCACGCCGAGGTGCTCGAGGCGGGCCAACTCGCCGAGGCGCGCATCAGCGCCCTCCTGGCCGAGATCGTGGCGAAGCTATGAACAACCGCGAAGCTATGAACAACCGCGAGGCTATGAACAACCGCGAGGCGGCACAGGCGTGGATCGCGCAAGACCCAGACGACGAGACGCGCGCAGAGCTCACCGCCCTGCTCGACGACGAGGCTGCGCTGGCTGAAAGGTTCGGCACGAGGCTCGCCTTCGGCACGGCCGGGCTGCGCGGCGAACTCGGCGCAGGACCCAACCGCATGAACCGCGTGCTTGTCGCCCAGGCGGCGGCCGGGTTCGCGGCGTGGTTGCTCGCGCGCGGCGGCTCGCCCTCGGTCGTGATCGGCTACGACGGTCGAAAGAACTCGGCCGTATTCGCCAGCGACACCGCCGAGATCATGCAGGGTGCCGGCGTCGCGGCTACACTGCTCAACCGTGCACTGCCAACCCCCGTGCTCGCCTTCGCGGTGCGACACCTCGGCACGAGCGCTGGCGTCATGGTCACGGCGAGCCACAACCCGGCCGCCGACAACGGCTACAAGGTCTACCTCGGCGGGCTCGACGGCGGCTCGCAGATTGTTGCGCCGGCCGACGCCGAGATCGAGACGGCCATTCTCGCTGTTGCCCCGGTCAACGAACTGCTTCGGTCAAAGCACTACCAAACCGCGGGCGACGACCTAGTTAAGGCATACGTGACGAAGACCGCTGCGCTGCGCACAGGCACCGAAGCCGCGCCGCGGTTCGTCTATACCCCGATGCACGGTGTGGGCTGGGAGACCGCGAAGGCGGTCTTCGCCGCCGCAGGACTCGGGGCTCCGGATGTCGTGGCTGAGCAGTTGCATCCAGACCCCACCTTTCCGACCGTGAGCTTTCCAAACCCCGAGGAAGAGGGAGCCCTCGATCTAGCGCTCGCGCTCGCGAAGAAAACCAACGCCGACCTCGTGATCGCGAACGACCCAGACGCCGACCGGCTCGCCGTCGCGCTGCCCTTCGATGGTGAATGGCGGAGGTTGAGCGGAAACGAGGTCGGCGCGCTGCTCGGGTGGCGCGCTGCGCTACGCCTCGAGAATGAGGATGTGACCAACACCGGGCACGCCAACCACCGGACGCTCGCCGCATCCGTCGTCTCCAGTCCCGCGCTCAAAGAGATCGCGCGAAAATTCAATCTCGATTACGTCGAGACGCTCACCGGCTTCAAATGGATCTCGCGCGTCGGCGGACTCGCCTACGGCTACGAAGAGGCGCTCGGTTACCTCGTCGACGCCGAGAAAGTGCGCGACAAAGACGGCATATCTGCCGCGGTGGATTTTCTCGCTCTTGCGGCAGAGCTCGCGGCGAGCGGCACGACCTTCGCCCAGCATCAGGCACACTTTGACGGATTCTTCGGCGCCTACGCCAGCGGGCAAATCTCTGTTCGCGTCGACGATCTCGCCGCCATCGACGCCACCATGAAGCGTTTTCGTCACGATCCACCGACACAGCTCGCCGGCGTTGCCGTTGAGAGTATCGACGACTTCAGCGATGGCTTCGGGCACTTCGGCCCTACTGACCTTCTGCGGTTCTGGGTCGGCGACTCCGCGCGCGTCATCGTTCGGCCGAGTGGCACCGAGCCGAAGCTCAAGGTGTACATCGACACGTGGAGCCGCAACGGAACGCCGTCCGAACGACGCGCGGAGGCGGAAGCGCTCGTCGCCGCCCTCGAGGCAGAGCTGAAAGCGCTACTCGCCTAGCGCGGCCTCGAGCTTGCGGGTTAACTCTTCTGTGTCGAAGAAGTTCTCGATGACGATCACCTCGGCGAAGGTTTGGCCGATCGCCTCGACGAACTCGGCCGAGGTGAGAATCACCTGAGCGTCAGTCGCGACCTCGGCGATCGAACCGATGTCTGCCGCGACAACCTCGGCCTCGAGGTCGAGGCGGCGCAAAACCCGTTCTGCGTTGACCTTGAGAATGCCGGAGCTACCGATTCCGGCCCCACAGATCGTGACAATCTTCACGCGATCATCCTCTCTCGCCGGCTCGATCGGTGCTGGGGTCGCGGGATCGCTGGCGCGATCCTCATAGCTCTACCGCGCCCATGATCGCGCGAACCTCTTCAGCGGTCGTCGCCGCCGCGAGATGCTCGATCGCCTGTGAATCGTTGAAGACGTTCGCGAGCTCAGCGACGGCGGCGATGTGATCGTCGGCCGTCGTCACCGCGAGACCGAGCACGACAGACACCGGGTCGTTGTGCGGGTGACCGAAATCGACCGGAGTCGCAAGCGTCACGATGGCGAGGCCGTCGGAGAGCACGTCTGACCCTGGTCGCGCATGGGCGAGCGCGAGGCCTGGCGCGATGACGACGTAGGGGCCGTGTTCTTCGATCATGCGGATCATCTCATCCGCATAGTGAACCGTCGTGAACCCCGCGCGATTCAGGGCAGCGCCGGCCTGGCGGACGGCTGCACGCCAGTCCTTGGCGTGAGCGCCAACCTCGATCGCCTCGAGCGGCAGCGGGGGAACGGTCATCTACGCCTGCTCGAATCCTGCCGAAATGCGGTCGGCTAGTTCTTCTCTGTCGTCGATCGGCAGGAAGGCCGAGGCGGCCGCGTTGAGCTGAAACACCTCGAGGTCGGTGAGGTCGTAGCCGTAGGTCTCGACGAGCATCGAAAGCTCTTGACTGATCGAGGTTCCCGTCATCAGGCGGTCGTCTGGGCTCACCGTCACCCGGAACCCGAGCTGGTAGAGAAGATCGAACGGATGATCGGCAAGGTCAGTGGTCGGCACGGCGTCGGTGAACAGGTTGGACACCGGGCATAACTCGAGCGTGATCTCACGGTCCTTCACCCACTGGGCGATCGGGCCGAGGGTCACGTACGCAGCCTCGTCATCTTCGCTGTTGACGACGATGTCGTCGGCAATGCGCACGCCGTGGCCGAGGCGCAGCGCACGGCCATCAAACAGCGCGCTCTCGATGCTGAGCAACCCGTCGTTCTCACCAGCGTGAATGGTCACGGGCAGGAAGTGCTTGGCGAGGTAGTCAAACGCATCGGTGAATCTCGATGGCGGGAAGCCGATCTCTGGGCCAGCGATGTCGAATCCAACAACGCCGTTCGCGCGGTGCCGAACAGCGAGCTCTGCGATCTCGAGCCCGCGATCGTTCTGACGCATGGCGCTGATGATCTGCCCAACGCGAATGTCGTGACCACCCGCCGCGGCCTCCTCGACGCCTGCCTGCAGCCCGGACTGCACTGCCTCGACGGTGTCGTCAAGGCTCATGCCCTTCTCGAGATGGTTCTCTGGTGCCCATCGCACCTCGCCGTAAATGACGCCGTCGGCGACGAGGTCGAGCACAAATTCCCGTGCGACGCGGTGCAGTTGGGCCGGCGTCTGCATGACGGCGGCGGTCACCGCAAAGGTCGTGAGAAATTCCTCGAGGCTGCCGCTCGATGATTGGTCGATGAACCACTGCCGAAGCTTCGCCGGGTCGGTCGTCGCGAGTTCAAACCCGATTTCTGCGGCGAGGTCGATCACGGTCTGCGGCCGAAGCCCGCCGTCAAGATGATCGTGCAGTGCGACCTTGGGCAGCGCCGTGATAGAGGCGCTTCCGCCAGGCATGAGGTATTCGGTTGGCGCATGGTTCATGAGACAAACCTATCGTTCGGCTCTACAAGTGTTCTGTGTTTCCCCCGAGCTTGAGCGCGTCAACGACCGATTTCACCCGCTGCGCGTGCGCGGTTGTCGTGACGAGCAGGGCGTCGTCGGTGTCGACAACGACGATGTTCTCGACCCCGATCAGGGTGATCAGGCGGTTGGACTGGCTGATCACTACGCCGGTTGCGCCATCCGCGAGGATGCGCCGGTTCTCGCCGAGAATCGCGAGGTCGGCCTTGCGGCCGCCCGCATGCAGCTTGGCGATCGAGGCGAAGTCGCCCACGTCCGCCCACGAGAAGTGCCCAGGGATCACCGCGAGTGTGCCAGCCGCCGCCGCGGGCTCAGCGACGCTGTAGTCGATCGCGATCTTGGTGAGCTTTGGCCACACCTGATCGACGACAGCTCCGCGAGCCGGGGTGTCCCAGGCATCCGCAAGTGTGAGCACGCCGGCGAGCAGTTCTGGCTGAGTCTGGCCCAGTTGGGCGAGCAGCACATCGGCCCTCGCGATGAACATGCCCGCGTTCCACAAGTAGTCGCCAGAGTCGAGGTATGACTTCGCCGTTGCCGCATCTGGCTTCTCGACAAAGCTCGAAACGAGCATCGCGGATGGCGCACCGTCGACCACAATCTCCTCGCCGCAGTGGATGTATCCAAACCCAATCGCTGGCTCATCCGGTTCGATGCCGATGGTCACGATGTATCCGGCGTCAGCAACCACGATCGCTTCGCGAACGGCGCGCGCGAAGCTGCGTTGGTCTTTGATGACGTGGTCGGCGGCGAACGAACCGATGATCACATCCGGTTCGCGTTTGGCCAGAATTGCGGCGGCAAGGCCGATCGCTGCCGAGGAATCTTTCGGCTCGCTCTCGAGCACGACGTTGACGTCGGCGAGCTCTGGAATTTCGCTTTCAACGGCCGCACGGTGGGCACGACCGGTGACGACGAGAATGCGCTGTTCGCCCGAGATCGGGGCCAGCCGCTCCCAGGTGTCCCGAAGCAGCGAGCGGCCGGAGCCGGTGAGATCGTGCAAAAACTTGGGGGCGTCGGCGCGTGACAGCGGCCAGAGCCGTGAGCCAATCCCGCCAGCGGGAATCACGCTGTAGAACCGCTCGAGAGGCGTCGCTGGGGGGCTCATGCCACCAACCCTACGGCGTTGGGCTCGCGAAACTGTCTCGATGTCGAGAGATTTGGTTGCCGATTGGCGCGAACGTTCCAAGGCACGGGAATAGAATTGACAAGTTCCACAATCGCCTGCAGGGAGGGCAACTGATGTCAGTTGACGAGGCGCCTAGCGTTTCTGAAAGCGCGCAGCGGAGAACGCCGACCATCGTGACTCCCACACGGCCAGCCGGCACCGTCTACCGCGGCCGCGAAGGCATGTGGTCATGGGTGCTGCACCGTATTACTGGCGTGGCAATCTACTTTTTCCTCCTTGTACACATTCTTGATACCTCGCTGATTCGACTCAGCCCTGAGGCGTACGACGCCGTGATCGGCACGTACAAGACGCCAATCATGGGTCTCGGTGAGATCGCACTGGTCGCAGCCATCGGGCTGCACGCGCTCAACGGCCTTCGCATTATCTTGATCGACTTCACCGCGTTCGGCACACGGCACCACAAGGCGATGTTGTGGGTTGCCGTCGCTCTCTGGATCGTGCTGCTCGCGGGCTTCATCCCCCGTCAGCTCATGCACATTTTCGGAGGTGAGTGATGACAACAATCGACGCACCCCGCTCGAAGCAGCCTCGTACCAAGCGCTTCAACATCGAGAAGTGGGGCTGGATCTACATGCGCGCGAGCGGCGTCGTGCTCGTCGTGCTGATCTTCGGCCACCTGTTCGTCAATCTCGTGGCTGGCGAGGGCGTTAAGGCCATCGACTTCGCCTTCGTCGCCGGCAAGCTCGCCGACCCGTTCTGGATTGTCTGGGACATGCTGCTGCTGTGGCTGGCGCTCATCCACGGGGCAAACGGCATGCGCACGGTCACCAACGACTATGCGCGAGGCCGAATTCGAACTCTGCTGCTCGGCGCCATCGGCGTCTCCACCGCTGTCCTCCTCATCTTGGGAACCCTAGTGCTGACCACGTTTGACCCGTGCATCGGGCTCACCCCCGACTCCTCCCTCGTCGAACTGTGCGCGGCCCAGTGAGCGCCGCAAGCAAGGCCGCCATGGTCGACGGCGCCGCCCGTGTTGATGGAGAGATCAGGGACGGTGTGCACTACCACCAGCACGACATCGTGATCGTGGGGGCTGGCGGCGCCGGGATGCGCGCAGCCATCGAAGCCGGACCGCACGCCAACACCGCCGTCATCTCCAAGCTCTACCCAACCCGCTCGCACACCGGGGCAGCGCAGGGCGGCATGGCGGCGGCGCTCGCGAACGTCGAAGAAGACAACTGGGAGTGGCACACCTTCGACACCGTCAAGGGCGGCGACTACCTCGTCGACCAGGATGCTGCCGAAATTCTCGCGAAAGAGGCCATCGACGCGGTCATCGACCTCGAGAACATGGGCCTGCCCTTCAACCGCACGCCAGACGGCAAGATCGACCAGCGACGCTTCGGCGGGCACACTGCCGACCACGGCAAAACCCCGGTGCGCCGCTCCTGCTACGCGGCCGACCGCACCGGTCACATGATCCTGCAGACGCTCTACCAGAACTGCGTCAAGCTCGGCATCAACTTCTTCAACGAGTACTACGTGCTCGACCTCGTGATGACGGTCGTCGACGGGGTCGAGCAGCCTTCGGGTGTGGTTGCCTACGAGCTCTCGACCGGCGAACTGCACGTCTTCCAGGGCAAGGCGATCATCTTCGCCACCGGCGGTTTCGGCAAGATCTACAAGACGACCTCGAACGCGCACACCCTCACCGGCGACGGCGTCGGCATCATCTGGCGCAAGGGCCTGCCGCTCGAAGACATGGAGTTCTTCCAGTTCCACCCGACCGGTCTGGCCGGCCTCGGCATCCTGCTGTCTGAAGCGGCGCGCGGCGAGGGCGCAATTCTGCGCAACAGCGAGGGCGAGCGCTTCATGGAGCGCTACGCGCCAACCATCAAAGACCTCGCGCCCCGCGACATCATCGCGCGCTGCATGGCAACCGAGATTCGCGAGGGCCGCGGCGCCGGCCCGAACAAGGACTACGTCTACCTCGACATCACCCACCTCAGCCCAGAGGTAATCGACGCCAAACTGCCCGATATCACCGAGTTCGCCCGCACCTACCTCGGCGTCGAGCCGTACACCGAGCCGGTGCCAGTGCTGCCGACCGCGCACTACGCAATGGGCGGCATCCCGACCAACAACGATGCACAGGTGCTGCGCGACAACACCACCGTGGTGCCTGGCCTCTACGCGGCCGGCGAATGCGCCTGCGTCTCGGTGCACGGCTCCAACCGCCTAGGCACCAACTCGCTGCTCGACATTAACGTCTTCGGCAAGCGGGCGGGCAAGAACGCCGTGGCGTACGCGAAGAAGGCGAAGTTCACGCCGCTGCCAGAGGATCCGGCCAAGGGCGTGCGCGAGTTGTTGCAACTTCTTCGTGACTCCACCGGCACCGAGCGCATCGCGGCGATTCGCAAAGAGCTTCAGGAGTCGATGGACCGCAACGCGCAAGTATTCCGCACCGAGGCGAGCCTCACCGAGGTCACCGAGGTGATCGAGAACCTTCGAGAGCGCTACAAGAACATCGCGGTGCAAGACAAGGGCAAGCGTTTTAACACCGACCTGCTCGAGGCGGTCGAACTTGGGTTCCTGCTCGACCTCGCAGAGGTCGTCGTCTACTCGGCTCTGAGCCGCAAAGAGAGCCGGGGCGGGCACTTTCGCGAAGACTTTCCAGAGCGCGACGACAAGAACTACCTCGTGCACACGATGGCCTACCTCGCTGGAGACGCGCAGTCGGCGGATGCCGGCGACCACATCCGCCTTGGCACCAAGCCCGTCGTCATCACGCGCTATCCGCCGATGGAAAGGAAGTACTAAGCGATGAGCACGGTGATGCAAGGCAAGCCAGCTGAGACGGCGCCGACTTTCACGGCGACCCTCATCATCCGACGCTTCGATCCGGATGTCGACACTGAGCCGCGCTGGCAAGATTTCGATGTCGAGGTGTACCCCACCGATCGCGTGCTCGATGCCCTGCACAAGATCAAGTGGGAGCAAGACGGCTCGTTGACGTTCCGTCGCAGCTGTGCCCATGGCGTGTGCGGCTCTGACGCAATGCGCATCAACGGCAAGAACCGTCTTGCCTGCAAGACGCTGATCAAAGACCTTGACCTCTCCAAGCCGATCTACGTTGAGGCGATTAAGGGCCTTCCGCTCGAGAAAGACCTTGTCGTCGACATGGAGCCATTCTTCGAGTCGTACCGCCAGATCAACCCATTTCTCATGGCCGGCCCGATCAAGGGCGGCAAGGAGCGCAAGCAGAGCCCGGTCGAACGCGCGCGCTTCGACGACACCACCAAGTGCATTCTGTGCGCAGCCTGCACCTCGAGCTGCCCGGTGTTTTGGACCGACGGCCAGTACTTCGGTCCGGCCGCGATCGTCAACGCGCACCGCTTCATCTTCGACTCGCGCGACGAGGGTGCAGGAGTGCGCCTCGATATTCTCAATGACAAAGAGGGTGTCTGGCGCTGCCGCACCACCTTCAACTGCTCGGAGGCGTGCCCGCGCGGCATCGAGGTGACCAAGGCGATCGCCGAAGTCAAGCAGGCGATTCTGCGCGGTCGACCCTAGACCACGGTGTAGCCGAGCTCGCGGGCGACTGCGGCCTGCTCGGCGTCGCGAGTCGCGAAGCCGAGCTGTTCGCCCGGCTCTGCGAGCGCGGGCAGCGCGAGGCTTGCGCAGGCTAGGTGCCAGGCGTCCATTGAGCGGATTCCTGTGCGGCGCACGATTCCAAGGGCGATGAGCTCGACTTCGGCTTGCATAGCGTCGACGATGGTGAGCCGCGCATGCTCGCCCTCCGTGTCTTCGCGAAACAGTGCGAGCAATGCCGTCTCATCCCCTCGATGGGCACGTGCCGCGCGAACCACGGAACCTGTCACCTCAACTCGAGTCCACGAACCTGTAATTGCCGTGACCGAAGGGTCGTCGAGCATCGCTCTCACCTGCACGTGGTCGGTCTCGTCGACAAGATAGGACCTCACCAGAAACGACGAGTCAACGTAGACGATCACTTCGGCCCACGCTGGTAGTCGATTAGGTCGTCGCCGATCGCGCC
>JANONY010000229.1:0-6886 GCA_031421055.1 Actinomycetes bacterium
TGCACCCGGCCGCTGATGCAGCGCGGCCGCGACCAAGCCGCGAGCATCGCGGCTGGCATCGCGGCATACGGTCCGCGCAAGCTCATCAGCAGCACCGCCGCCCGCTGCCTGGCAACACTTGAGCCGCTCGCCGAGCTCGTCAACCGGCCGGTGACAGCGACAGACTCGATTAGCCAAGATAGCCACGAGAAGGGCACGGTGGATGTGGCCACGGTTCTGCTCAAACGCCTAGCCAGCAGACAGACGGCAGTGCTGTGCAGCCACGGTCCGGTGTTGCCAGAGATCATCGTCGAGGTCGCGCGCCTCACTGGAGCGGCCGAGCAGCCGGCACTGCGCAACGCCTCGATACTCTCGACCGGCGAATACACGGTGTTGCACATCTCGACCGAGAACCCGACCGGCGGCATCGTCGCGATCGAGACGCACGGGCCCGCAGCGGTCTAGAGTTTCGGCGCGGTTTTCGGCGCCGTTTTCGGCGCGGCATTCGGAGCGGCATGCGGCGCCGCCGACGGCACGAGCAATCGCACAACCGCGTAGCCGATCACCGCGCCCACCAGTTGCGCCGCGATGAACCACGGGGCAGAGGAGGGCGCTATGCCGGCGAAGGTATCGCTAAAGATGCGCCCGATGGTGATGGCGGGATTGGCGAAACTGGTTGAGCTGGTGAAGAAATAGGCGCTGCCAATGTAGGCGGCGACGACCCCAGCCACCCACACGGCTCGGTCGCTGCGCACGAGAACGAAGATAGCGACGACGAGCCCCGCGGTGGCGACAACTTCGGCCAACAGGTGCGCAGCGCTCGCGCGTTGGGTCGCGCTGACCGACACCGCTGCGAGCCCGAACATGAGGTTCGCGAGCGCGGTGCCCGCGACGCAGCCGAGCACCTGCGCGCACAGGTACGGCGCGAGATCGCGAACGCGGCGCGAGCCAAGCGCTGCATCGACGAGTGTGACGGCGGGGTTGAACTGCGCTCCGCTCAGTGGGCCGAACACGGTGATGAGCACGTAGAGACCGAGCGCGGTGGCGAGCGCGTTGATGAGAAGTTGGATGCCGACGTCGTCAGACAACCTCGTTGCGGCGATGCCTGATCCGACCACGATCGCGGCGAGCGCCGCCGATCCGATGAACTCTGCGGCCGCCCGGCGTGCCATGCCCATGCTCTCAATCACGCGCCAAGCATAGACTGCAATCTATGGATGCGACCAACACCGCCCGCGGGCTCAAACTCGTCGCCGATCCGACGCGGGCGCGCATTTTGTCGCTCATGCTCGAGAGCCCCGACGGCTACGAGCTGGTGGGTCGACTGGCCTCGCAGCTTGGGCTGACGCAGCCCACGGTGAGCCATCACGTGCGAGCGCTACTCGAAGATGGCCTGCTTGAACGCAGCCCGCACGGCCGAGAGACTCGGTACTCGATCGCTGCGAGCCAACTCGATCGGGTGACCGAGCTTCTTGGTGCACGTGACCAGGCGCAGATGACTGAGGGTGTGCTCGAGCGTGTTGGCGACGATCTTGCCGAGCGTTTCGCCGGGGTGTTCAGCGCAGAGACGGTGCACCGATACGTGGATGAGAGCTATGAACTGCTCGCCGAAAATGCTCGCATCACGCGCTATCTGCCATCGTTGACCGCCCACTTTGCGGCCGACCGACTCTCGGCGCTGGCCGCGACCGCCGCAACGGATCGCGTCGGTACCCCCGAAGTGCTCTTCGTTTGTGTGCAGAATGCGGGACGCTCACAAATGGCTGCAGCCATTTTGCGCCACCTAGCCGGCGATCGAGTGGGCGTGCGAACGGCCGGCTCGGCTCCGGCAAACGCGGTGCGGTCGACCGTCGTCACCGCGCTCGACGAGATCGGCGTACCCATCGGCGGCGAATACCCGAAACCGCTGACGGATGAAGTGGTGCGCGCCGCCGACGTCGTGATCACGATGGGCTGCGGCGATGCCTGCCCGGTCTACCCTGGCAAGCGCTACCTCGACTGGGATCTCGAAGACCCGGTCGGGCTTCCACTCGCTCGCGTGCGCGAGATTCGCGACGACATCGAGGCTCGCGTGAGAGAGCTGCTCGCCACTCTCGTGCCGTAGTCCGGGTGGACTAATACATAGATCATCATCTATGCTTTGCCCATGACCACTCAACCCCCTACCGTTCTCTTCGTCTGCGTACACAACGCGGGCCGCTCGCAGATGGCCGCCGGCTACATGTCGGCGCTATCCCAGGGCCGCGTCGAGGTGCTTTCGGCTGGATCCGAGCCCAAAGACACCATCAACCCGCTTGCCATCGAGGTCATGGCAGAAGAGGGCATCGACATCGCAAACAATGTGCCGAAGATTCTCACGGTCGAAGCCGTCAAAGAATCGGATGTTGTGATCACCATGGGCTGCGGCGACACCTGCCCGATTTTCCCCGGCAAGCGCTACGAAGACTGGGAGCTCGTCGACCCAGCAGGCAAGGACATCGACACCGTGCGCGCCGTGCGCGACGACATCAAAGGGCGCATCGAAACCCTGCTGAGCGAACTGTTGCCGCGGTAACCATTCGCTCGTCGTTCACCTTCTGTTTACCTGCACAGTCGAACGTGGTTAACCTCGCCAACTAGCGTCAGTTTCTGGGTCGCACCGGCCCACATCCTGTAATCGTAAATTCCCGGAGGGAAACCAGTGAACACCACGTTCAAGCGCCTCGGCAGCATCGCCGCCCTGGCCATCGTCGGCAGCATCGTTCTGTCGTCGTGTGCAGCAAACGAAGGCGACGCCGTCGACACCCCAAGCACGCTCGCCGGCCAGATCAGCGGCGCCGGCTCGTCAGCTCAGGGCTCTGCACAGGAGGCCTGGATCGCAGCGTTCCAGATTGCCAACCCTGACGTAACCATCACGTACGACCCAACCGGTTCGGGTGCGGGCCGCGAGGCGTTCATCGCCGGTGGCGTTGCATTTGCCGGCACCGACTCGACCCTCAAGGACGAAGAGATTGCTGGCGGCTTCGCCGGCTGCGTCGCAGACAGCGGCTACTTCGAGGTTCCGATCTACATCTCGCCGATCGCGGTCATCTTCAACGTCGATGGCGTTGACGAGCTCAACCTCGACGCAGCGACCCTTGCCGGCATCTTCAAGGCCACCATCACCTCGTGGGATGACGCAGCTATCGTTGCGCTCAACCCTGAGGCCGACCTGCCAGCAGCTAGCATCACCGCCGTCCACCGCTCAGACGACTCTGGCACGACCAAGAACTTCACCGACTACCTCAATAAGGTCGCTCCGCAGGTCTGGGACGCTCCCGCCGCCGACCCGTTCCCCTACGCCGTAGGCGAGGGTGCACAGGGCACCTCTGGCGTTGTTGACGCGGTCACCAACGGCACCAACACCATCGGTTACGCCGACGCCTCGAAGGCTGGCGACCTCGGCGTTGCGAAGATCAAGGTCGGCGATGAGTTCGTCGCGTACACGGCCGAGGCCGCTGCAGCTGTTGTTGCAGAGTCCCCGGCAGTTGAGGGTCGCGTTGACTCTGACCTCGCCATCGCGCTCGACCGCAAGACCACCGACCCGAGCCACTACCCGCTCGTGCTGGTGAGCTACATCATCGGTTGCCTCGAGTACACCGAAGCCGGAACGGGCGAGCTCGTCAAGGCGTACGTGAACTACCTGGCCAGCGCTGAGGGTCAGGCAGAGGCAGCCGCCTCGGCCGGCGCCGCCCCGCTGTCGGCTGACGTTTCAGCCAAGGCCGCGGCTGTGATCGCAACCATCAAGTAATACCCGCAGCACCCTGACGGGCTGCACCTCGCGCGCATTGCACCCGAGGTCGCAGCCCGTCAGACTGGGGTCACACCCAACCACCCCTCGGGCACAGGAGTTTCTAGACAATGACGACAGCGACCGCGTCGCCAAAGGCCCCGCAGCGGCCCGCTGACCGCATCTTCTCCGGGTTGGCACTCACCGCCGGTGTCATCATCCTGCTCGCCCTGTTTGCGGTCGCGATCTTCCTGCTCGCCCAGAGCCTTCCGGCGCTCACCGCCGACCCAAGCGAACTCAAAGGTTCGCCGTCGAGTTTTTGGGCGTACGTCGCGCCGCTCGTCTTCGGCACCATGTGGTCGGCTTTTCTCGCGCTGCTCATGGCGCTGCCGCTGTCTCTCGGAATCGCCCTCTTCATCTCGCACTATGCGCCGCGACGGGTGGCCCAGGGTCTCGGTTACGTGATCGACCTGCTCGCGGCCGTGCCATCCGTCGTCTTTGGGCTCTGGGGCATCAAGGTGCTCGCGCCGGCCATCACGCCGTTGTACGTCTGGCTCACCGATAATCTCGGATGGTTTCCCCTCTTCGCCCCGCCCGTCTCCGGCACGGGCAAGACCGTGTTGACCGTGGCCATTGTGCTCGCCGTCATGATCATTCCGATCATCACGGCCATCTCGCGCGAGATCTTTCTGCAGACGCCCGTGCTGCACGAAGAGGCAGCGCTCGCGCTCGGAGCAACGCGCTGGGAGATGATCCAGATGGCCGTTCTGCCTTTTGGCCGGCCGGGAATCGTGTCGGCCGCCATGCTTGGCCTCGGGCGCGCACTCGGCGAAACCATGGTCGTCGCCATGGTGCTCTCGCCGGCGATCGTCATCAGCTTCGTACTCACCGGTTCGCAGAACTCGCCGACGATCGCCGGCAATATCGCCCTCAACTTTCCTGAAGCGCACGGCGTGGCCGTCAACGCGCTCATCGCGACCGGCCTGATTCTGTTCGGCATCACGCTGCTGATCAACTCAGTCGCGCGCGCGGTCGTCAATCGCCGCAAAGCATTCTCTGGAGCGAACTAGTGACGACCACGACGACGTCAACCGGCATCGCCAACGCGCTCACCGCCGGGCGCCTGCCGAAAGCTGCGCCCTGGGCACTGCTCGTTGCGAGCTGGATCGTCTTCGTCATCGTCTTCATGTTCATCGACGCTGCCGACGACGCGGTCGAGTTCAATATCGCGGCGGCGCTGTTCTTCGGCACGATCCTGTTCGACGTGCTGTTATTCGCCGTGACCTACCTCGTTGAGGGCGCCCGTCAGGCCCGCGACCGCCTTGTCACGTCGCTCGTTGCAACCGCGTTCATCATCGCGCTGCTACCGCTCGTCTCGCTGCTGTACACCGTTGTCAGTAAGGGTCTCGCGCGCTTCGACATTGAGTTCTTCAGCAACTCGATGCGCAACGTTGTTGGCGAGGGCGGCGGCGGACTGCACGCCATTATCGGAACGCTGCTCATTACAGGCGCAGCGACCCTCATCTCGGTACCGATCGGCCTGCTCACCTCGATCTACCTTGTCGAATACGGTCGCGGTTGGCTCGCCAAGGCGATCACCTTCTTCGTCGACGTCATGACCGGGATTCCGTCGATCGTGGCTGGTCTATTTGCTTTCGCACTGTTCTCGCTGTTGTTCAACGACGCGGGCATCCGCTTCGGGTTTGGCGGCGCCGTCGCGCTGTCTCTGCTGATGATCCCGGTCGTGGTGCGATCGAGCGAAGAGATGCTGCGAATCGTGCCAAACGAGTTGCGCGAGGCGGCGTACGCCCTCGGGGTGCCGAAGTGGTTGGCGATTCTCAAGGTCGTCATCCCGACCGCGCTCGCCGGCATCGCCACGGGCGTCACCCTCGCTATCTCGCGCGTGATCGGCGAGACCGCTCCGCTGCTGATCATCGCTGGCTTCACCGCGAGCATGAACTACAACCTGCTGAGCGACCGAATGATGTCGCTTCCGGTGTTCGTCTACACGCAGTACGCGTACCCGGGCACCGACAATCAGGCCTACCTTGACCGCGCGTGGGCCGGGGCGCTGACGCTGATTCTCATCGTCATGCTGCTCAACCTCATCGCGCGCCTCATCGCACGCTTCTTCTCGCCCAAGCTCGGTCGCTAGACCCTCACCGAAGGAAACCCCGTGTCAAAGCGCATCGAAGTCAACGACCTCAACGTCTACTACAGCAAGTTCAAGGCCGTAGAAGACGTCTCGCTCGTGATCGAGCCACGCACCGTCACCGCCTTCATCGGGCCGTCGGGCTGCGGCAAGTCGACCTTTCTTCGCACGCTTAACCGCATGCACGAGGTGATTCCAGGCGCGCGCGTCGAGGGCGAAGTGCTCATCGACGGCAACAACCTCTACGGCCCTGGCGTCGATCCCGTGCTCGTGCGCCGCCAGGTCGGCATGGTCTTTCAGCGGCCCAACCCTTTTCCGACCATGTCGATTCGCGACAACGTACTCGCGGGCGTCAAACTCAACAATCGTCGGATGAGCAAAAGCGACGGCGACGCACTGGTCGAAAAATCGCTCATGGGCGCCAACCTCTGGAACGAAGTGAAGGACCGCTTGGCGATGCCAGGCTCCGGCATCTCTGGTGGGCAGCAGCAGCGGCTCTGTATCGCCCGCGCGATCGCCGTCGAGCCAGAGGTGATTCTCATGGACGAGCCGTGCTCGGCCCTCGACCCGATCTCGACACTCGCGATCGAAGACCTCATCGAAGAGCTCAAGCAGGACTACACAATCGTCATCGTCACCCACAACATGCAGCAGGCCTCGCGCGTCTCTGACCGCACCGCGTTCTTCAACATTGCCGGCACCGGCAAGCCCGGCAGGCTTATCGAGTACGACGACACCCGCACGATCTTCTCGAAGCCGAGCATTCAGGCGACCGAGGACTACGTCAGTGGCAAGTTCGGTTGATCTGCCCTCGGCAGATCAACGTGGCACGTTTGGTTGATCTGCCCTCGGCAGATCAACGTGGCAAGTTTGGTTGATCTGCCCTCGGCAGAACAAGGTGGCAGGTTCGGCACACCCACCCCTGAGTTGCCCGCTTTTGCGGGTCGACCTCGAGCTATACCCCCAAAAGTGGGCAACTCGATGGTGACGCCGGGCCGCAGAACGCC
>JANONY010000230.1:0-1968 GCA_031421055.1 Actinomycetes bacterium
GCTTCGAGCGCGTTCGCGAGCGCGGTTGCTGCCGCCTCATCCAGAGCAACGGACGTGGATTTGAGCACGCCCTTGTCGTCGAAGTCACGACCGGAGGCAATCCGCGCCCCATTGATGCGCACGAGCTTGGCTTCGAAGCTGTTCTGCGCGGCGTCGGGCGACGCATCGCTCGAAATAAGTGATGCGGTGAGATCCCAGTAGCTCGCCGAGACGAAGGCCTGGCGCTCACGCTCACGGTCGACGACCAGCCGCGTCGCCGCGGACTGCACCCGACCGGCGCTCAGCCCAGGGCCGACCTTGCGCCACAGCACCGGAGAAATCTCGTATCCGTAGAGCCGGTCAAGAATGCGGCGGGTCTCTTGCGCGTCGACGAGCGCCGTGTCGAGTTCGCGCGGGTTGTTCTTCGCGAGCTCGATAGCCTCCTTGGTGATCTCGTGAAAGACCATGCGCTTGACCGGAACCTTCGGCTGAAGCACTTGCAGCAGGTGCCACGCGATGGCCTCGCCCTCGCGGTCCTCATCCGTCGCGAGGTAGAGCTCGTCGGCGTCTTTGAGCGCGCGCTTGAGATCGGCGACCGTCTTCTTTTTCGCGTCGCTCACCACGTAGTAGGGCTCGAAGCCGTTCTCGACGTCGACGCTGAACTTGCCTAGCGAGCCCTTCTTGAGCTCCGCTGGCAAGTTTTTCGGCTCGATGAGATCACGGATGTGGCCAACCGAGGCCTGAACCTCATAGCCATCTCCCAAATACTGGGCAATCGTCTTCGCCTTAGCTGGCGACTCGACGATGACCAGTTTCTTCGTGCCTGGCACGGTGCTCCTCTTTGTTAAGCGTGCAAAGGCGGGGCTTCGTGAACCCCGCGAGCGCCACGATACACATACTCATGCGGTTCCTACCTAATCGCACCCCTATTGGGGTGGTCCTGCCGTTGCGGTCGATTGCACCTCAAGACCGAGCACCCATCGCCGAACAGACACCGTGAGGATGAGGCCATCGGCCTCACACGACACCAGCGTCGAACCATTGGCAGCCGCAACCTCGGCCGCCCGATCGCACGGAAACCCCGTCGCGGCGCCCACCCGCGCGTCCGCCGCCGCGAGCGCTGCGGCGTCTGCCGCCGCAGCCACCGACGACTTCGCGGCAAGCACCGCATATAGAGGAACAAGCGCTGCGCTCAGGCCAATGACGGCCGCGATGAGGGCGAGGGCGAGCACAGAACCCGCACCCGCGTCACTCTCAGCGCAGCGCACAGCTCTGCGCCGCGAGAGCCACGAAGAACGGCGGCTGTGCGTCCAGCGTGAGCCGAGCACACACCAGATCGCCCCGCGCGGTCGTTGCAAGGGCGGCGCCGGGCAGTGCGGGCGCCGCATCGCCGCGGGCGAGGGCGCGTGCGGTGATGGCTGCCGCATCCTGAAGCCGCAGTTGTTGGCTGCCGAGCTGCATGCACGCCAGGCTCGCGGCGAGCACGAGCATCACGGCCGGGATCACCGCAGCGAACTCGGCCGTGACGCTTCCGCGGTCTCGGGTCTCAGCCACCGCTGTGCTTATCCGCCGAATGTGAGCGCTTGGCGCACGAGGTCTGTGAGGATGCCGCGCACCTCGTCGCTCTTCATGATCACGACGAGCAACCCGGCGAAGCCGACCGCTGCCATCGTTGCGATTGCGTATTCTGCCGTTGCCGAGCCCTCGTCGTTGTGCAGTCTCTTCATGCTCGCTCCCTTTTTGTTGCGGCACGAGCGAGGCCAGTCTGCATCGCCGCTCGGCGCAGGGCTACCCCTGCGCCGAGTCAGTCAGGCGGCGACTTGTGTGGAGGAGGTGACGGACGGGCGGATACCTCGAATGAGCAGGTAGCCGATGATCCAGAGCTCGCCGACTGTTGCCGGAAGCGGCAGGGCGTTACCGAGCGTCGACGAGAGCTCTGGGGCGACGACACCAACGATGGCACCCAGTAGGTAGCCGATGCCGCCGGCG
>JANONY010000231.1:0-3772 GCA_031421055.1 Actinomycetes bacterium
CGAAGGCGGCTGGCTTGACTCGATCGCGCCCTGGGCTGGAGCACAGGTCGGCACCTTCGTTGCGGCAAATCTGATCCACGCTGTCGTGTCGATCGCCTTGGGCCTCGTGCTCGCGCGATGGGTTCGGCGGTGGGTGCAGCGAACGCGGCGCGAGCCGCGAATGACGCGCCTCACCAATCGCGGGCGACGAACCACGTGGATCGGCCTCGCCGCCGTGCTCGCCGCCGTCGGCGCTAGCGGGTGGCTAGTTTCAATCGGCGCGGGTGAGCCCCCGCTCGACCCTGATTTGCTCGGGCACTCCTTCTTTGTCGGAGCCGGTGTCGCGGGCGCCGTCGCGCTCATACTCGCGCTCGTCTGGCACCTGCGGAGGGCCCTCTGATGCCCTTCACCCCGAGCCACATTGCGGCGGCGCTGCCGTTCGCCCGCACGCCGCTGATCCCCGCCGCCCTCGTGATCGGCACCCTGCAGCCCGACCTCTTCTTCTACCTCCCGGTCGGGGTCAACCGCGAGTTCACGCACTCGTGGTTCGCCGTGTTCACCTTTGATCTCGCGGTTTCGCTCGTTGTCTTCGCGCTCTGGCAACTCGTATTTCGTGCGCCGGTGCTCGACTTCGCCCCGCACTGGGTGCGAACTCGAATGCCGCACCGCGGCTCGAGGCCAGGTCGCGGCGGGCGGGCCGGGTTTGCGTTACTGCTCGTTGCATCCATTCTGATCGGGTGCGTGACGCACGTCATCTGGGATTCATTCACCCACGACAGCGCTTTCGTCCGCAGCGCGCCGCTGCTCTTCGATCAGTTTGGCCCGCTGCGGCTTTACACATGGCTGCAGCATGCGAGCTCGTTGCTCGGTCTGGTCGCGCTCGCGCTCTTCGTGCAGTCATGGCGGCGCCGCACGCCGCTCGGCCAGCCAGCGCCGACGCGACTCACCGCGCGGTCGCGCACCATCGCGTGGATCGTCGTGCCCGCGGGCGGGTTGGCGGTCGCGATCGCGATCTGGATCAGCGGAGTGCTGTCAGGCCGATCGCCCCTCGACAACACCCTGGTCTACGTGACCGTTGTCGTCGGAATCGCGGTCGCCGGGTTGCTCGCGATCATCGCCACACTGCTGTGGCATCGGCGCCCGGTTGCCGACTACAGCGACCGCATCACCGCAACAACCTTGCCGAGGATCTCGGCGTAGTCGCCGAGAATCGGCTCGAACGCGGAGTTTTGCGGCAGCAACCAGGTGTGGCCGTCGCGCTGGCGGAACACCTTGACGGTCGCCTCGTTGTCGAGCATTGCGGCGACGATCTCGCCGTTCTCTGCGGTCTTTTGTTGGCGTACGACAACCCAGTCACCATCCATGATTGCGGCATCGATCATCGACTCGCCGACAACTTTGAGCATGAAGAGTTCGCCCTTGCCGACGAGTTGGCGGGGGAGCGGAAACACCTCGTCGATCATCTGGTCGGCGGTGATGGGGATGCCGGCCGCGATTCGGCCGACGAGCGGCACCATCACCGCATCGCCGATCTGCGTCGTCGATTCTGGGGCGTCATCCTCGATGCGTGGCAGTTCGATGAGCACCTCGAGGGCGCGGGGGCGGTTGGGGTCGCGACGAAGGTAGCCGCTGAGCTCGAGTTGGTTGAGCTGGTGGGTGACGCTCGATAGCGACGAGAGCCCGACGGCGTCGCCAATCTCGCGCATGCTCGGCGGGTAGCCGCGCGCCGCCACCGACTTCTGGATCATGTCGAGGATCGCCAGTTGCTTATCGCTCAGGCTTGTGCGGCGTCGGGTTCGCGGTTCGGTGCCGTGCTCTTCGTCAGCCATGGTGCCCCTCGAATGTCGGTGGTGCGCGGTTGAATAAAACCGAACATTCGAAACTGTATCCCCAAACGACTCGTTTATGGAAGAGATGTTCGAGCGAGTCGTCAAAAAAGTTTCAAACATATTCGAAGATTGTGCTTGAAATTCGATAGAATCGAAGCTATGTTCGGAACAAAGCTTCGTATCCGGTACTCCCGGCCGAGTGCCGGATACGAAACCCCTGTAAGGAGAGAACACATGACTGCAGTGAGCATGAGCGGGGTCGGCTACACCACACCCAGGTCGCACCTCAAACTCACCAAGCGAGGGCGCGCCGTCTTTACGACGCTCGCTGCAGTGCCGCTGGTCATCGCCGCGTTCATCTTCGCGCTCAACGGTGGCGGCGCGTCCGCCACGTTCGAGACCGCACAGCCGGGGGTTGAATACACCTACGTGTCGGTAGTTGCTGGCCAGTCTCTATGGAGCCTGGCGGGCGAAATCGCACCGACGGCCGATCCGCGCGATGTTGTCATCGGCATCCTCGAGTTCAACGGAATGTCCTCCGCCGACCTCGTGCCCGGCCAGCGCCTCGCGCTGCCGCCGCAGTACGCCGGCTAGGTCGCGGCACTAACAGGCCAGCGCTGCAACAGGCCAGCGCCCTAATACGCTAGGGGGGTGACTGAGCCCCGCGCCTTTGGACCGCACGACCTTCCCCTGCGCGAAAACCTGCGAGGCAAGCACCCCTACGGTGCGCCCCAACTGCCGGTGCGGATCGCCCTCAACGTCAACGAGAACACCCACCCGATTCCTGAGGCGGTCGCCCGCGACATCGTCGAGTCACTCGCGGCCGCGGTTCTCACCGTCAACCGCTACCCAGACCGCGAGTTCACCGAGCTGCGCGAGAGCCTCGCCAACTACCTCGGGCACGGACTCACCCCCGACAACATCTGGGCGGCGAACGGCTCGAACGAGGTGTTGCAGCAAATCTTTCAGGCCTTCGGCGGGCCGGGTCGCAGCGTGCTCAGCTTCACGCCCACGTATTCGATGTACCCGATCATCGCCGCGGGCGTCGACACCGAATGGATCGCGGTTCCCCGCGCCGACGACTTCACCGTCAGCGCCGAGACGGTGACGGCCGCCATCGCGCAGCACACCCCGAACATCGTTGTGCTGTGTTCGCCAAACAACCCAACCGGCACCCCCCTGCCGATCGAAACGATCGAGGCGGCCTACGACGCGCTGTCTGCGCCCGGCCAGGGCGGAATCCTCATCGTCGATGAGGCCTACGCCGAGTTCACCCCCGACCACGTGCCGAGCGCGATCAGTCTGTTGCCCGGTCGCGAGCGTCTCATCGTCAGCCGCACGATGAGCAAGGCCTTCGCTTTCGCCGGCGCGCGCGTCGGCTACCTCGCCGCCGACCCCGCCGTCACCGACGCCTTGCGGCTCGTGCGTCTGCCTTACCACCTGTCGGCGTTCACGCAGGCCGCCGCCAATGCGGCTCTGCGGCACGCCCCAGAGATGTTGGCGATGGTCGACGATATTCGTTTGCAGCGCGACCGCCTGCTCGCCGAGCTGCCGAAACTCGGATACCCGGTCAGCGCCAGCTGGGCCAACTTCGTTCTGTTCGGTGGCGTCGCCGACCCGCACGCGACCTTCGAGGCGTTGCTCGGTCACGACGTGATTATCCGCGACGTCGGAATCGCCAACCACCTCCGCGTCTCGGTCGGCACCAAGCACGAGACGACGGCCTTCCTTGCGGCGCTCGAAGCGGTGGGGCGCTGACCTGTAGTTCGCATGCGCGCGACGCCCGCCCTGCGCCCACCATCTCGCGCTTCGCGGACCAACTGCACCAACGTTGAAGCGGTTGGTCCGCCAGCGGGCGCGCGGTCGACGGTCGCGCGGCCAAGGGGCGCGCGGTAGCCCGCCCCGCACCCTCGCTAAGCTTGGAAGATGGCCAACGCACCGCGCACCGCGCACCTCCAGCGTGA
>JANONY010000232.1:0-5144 GCA_031421055.1 Actinomycetes bacterium
AGCTGCAGGGCTACGAAGACGACGATCTCTGGTTTCGCCTATTTCGTGCCGGGTGGGAGTCGGTGTTTTTGCCAGAGTCCCTCGCGAAGTTCCGCGTACACAGCATGAGCTCGTCGCGTGCCGTGTCGTTCCGTCTGAGTCGCATGCGGTTTTTTGGCAAGATTGCGGCCCTACTTCCAGACGATGATCGACTTCAGCGCTACTACGTGAGCGACGTGCTTGTGCCGCGCCTCGTGCGAAGCAGCCTCGGTGACTATCGCGCGGCGCTGTCCATTCGTGACTGGATAGAAGCAAAGGCGATCGCGAAAGAAATCGAGCAGCTGTTCGCGGCCTCTCAAAGTAAAGTACTTCGCAAGTACGAGAGACGAATGCTGCGTTTTCCGCGACTGATGCGCCGGGCGATGTCGTTCTTGCGAGGGAGCAGAGGGGGCGTTGACCCGCGCCAACGGCTCCGCTGAATTGCACCGTGCCAGCCGAGTGTCAGTGGCATCCGTAGAATTGGGTGAGTGTCGATTACCCCGGTGAACAGTCTGTCGAAGCTCAGTGTTCGCGGGGCACGGGTGCACAACCTGAAGAATGTTGACCTAGAGATTCCGCGCGACTCTCTTGTCGTTTTCACGGGGCTTTCTGGCTCTGGCAAGTCGAGCCTCGCTTTCGACACGATCTTCGCCGAGGGTCAGCGGCGTTACGTGGAGTCGCTGTCTGCCTACGCTCGCCAGTTTCTTGGCCAGGTTGATCGTCCCGACGTTGATTTCATCGAAGGCCTGAGCCCAGCGGTCAGCATCGACCAAAAGTCGACCAACCGAAACCCTCGCTCGACGGTCGGCACGATCACTGAGATCTACGACTACCTCCGGTTGTTGTGGGCGCGAATTGGCGTTCCGCACTGTCCGGAGTGCGGTGAGACGATCCAGCGCCAGACCGTGCAACAGATCGCCGACCAGCTCATGGAGCTCGCAGAGGGCACCCGCTACCAGATTGTCAGTCCCGTCATCTCGCAGAAAAAGGGCGAGTTTGTCGACCTCTTCGCAGAGCTCGCGTCGAGCGGGTACTCGCGGGCGATCGTCGACGGCGAGGTGATTGCGCTCAATGAGCCACCCATCCTCAAGAAGCAGATTAAGCACGACATTTCGGTCGTGATCGACCGCCTCGTCGCCGGGCCAGACGCGCTCACTCGTCTCACTGACTCGCTCGAGACGGCGCTGCGGCTGACCGACGGTCTTGTCGCGATCAACTACGTTGACCACGGCACTGACAAGTACAGTGGACCAACCGCGTGGCGCACCTTCTCTGAGAAGCTGAGCTGCCCCAACAATCACCCGCTGCAGCTCACCGAGATTGAGCCGCGCACGTTCTCGTTCAATGCTCCGTTCGGCGCGTGCCCAGAGTGCTCTGGCCTCGGCTCCAAGATGGCGGTGGATGCCGACCTCCTCATCGCCGACCGTTCCGTGAGCATCGCCGACGGTGCCATTCTGCCGTGGACACAGTCGGGCAAGGGGCTCTTCAACTACTTCGAGCGGCTGCTCGGCGGCCTCGCCGATGATCTCGACTTCAGCCTTGACACTCCATGGGGCGAGCTCGCCGACGAGGTACAGCAGGCGATTCTCAACGGCAACAACTTTGAGGTCACGGTCAAGTGGCGCAACCGCTTCGGCCGCGACATGACCTACTCGACCGGCTTCGAGGGCGTCATCCCCTACATTGAACGCAAGTATCGCGAGGCCGAGACCGACGTGCAGCGCCAACGTTTCGCGAGCTACCTGCGCGAGATCCACTGCCCGGTCTGCAACGGCAAGCGGCTCAAGCCAGAGGTGCTGGCGGTCACGGTCAACGATCGAAGCATTTCGGATGTGTGCGACCTCAGCCTCGCCGACGCCCACACTTTCATGTCCGCCCTCACCCTCAGCGAGCGTGACGCGAAAATTGCTGCTCAGGTGCTGCGCGAGATTCGCCTCAGGCTCGAGTTTCTCATTGAGGTCGGTCTTACCTACCTCAACCTCTCGCGCGCGGCGGCGACGCTCAGCGGTGGGGAGGCACAGCGAATCCGCTTGGCGACGCAGATCGGGTCTGGACTGACCGGCGTGCTCTACGTGCTCGACGAGCCATCCATTGGCCTGCACCAGCGCGACAATCGTCGCCTGATCGAGACGCTCGTCAAGCTAAAGAGCCTGGGTAATACACTGATCGTGGTTGAGCACGACGAAGACACAATTCGCACTGCCGACTGGATCGTCGACATCGGTCCTGGCGCTGGCGAGCACGGCGGCATGGTCGTGCACTCTGGCTCGTATGAAGACCTGCTCACCAATGCCGACTCGATCACCGGCGACTACCTCGCCGGGCGTCGCGCCATCGAGACGCCGAAGAAACGCCGAACGGTCGACCCAAAGCGCGAGATCACCGTGGTCGGCGCGAAGGCCAACAATCTGCAAGACGTCACGGTGAGTTTTCCGCTCGGAACCTTCATCGCCGTGACGGGGGTGAGCGGCTCTGGCAAGTCAAGTCTCGTCAACGACATCCTGTACAAAGTGCTGGCCAACGAGCTCAACGGCGCTCGGCAGATCCCCGGAAAACACACTCGCGTCACGGGGCTTGACAACCTCGATAAGGTCGTGCACGTCGACCAGAACCCGATTGGGCGCACGCCGCGGTCGAACCCAGCGACGTATACGGGAGTGTTCGACCGCATCCGCACCCTGTTTTCGGAGACCTTGGATGCCAAGGCCCGAGGCTACCTACCCGGTCGGTTCAGCTTCAATGTCAAGGGCGGTCGCTGCGAGAACTGTTCTGGCGACGGCACGATCAAGATCGAGATGAATTTTTTGCCAGACGTGTACGTCTCGTGCGAGGTGTGCGGGGGAGCCAGGTACAACCGCGAAACCCTCGGCGTTCGCTACAAGGGCAAGAACATTGCCGAGGTGCTCGACATGCCAATCAGCGAGGCGGCAGAGTTCTTCGAGGCGATCGGCGCAATTCACCGCTACTTGCAGACGCTCGTCGAAGTTGGCCTTGGCTACGTGCGACTCGGGCAGAGTGCGACCACCCTCAGCGGCGGCGAGGCGCAACGCGTCAAGCTCGCGACCGAGCTGCAGAAGCGCTCGAACGGGCGAAGCATCTACGTGCTCGACGAGCCGACAACGGGCTTGCACTTCGAAGACGTTCGCAAGCTACTCATGGTGCTCAACAGTCTCGCCGATAAGGGCAACACCGTCATCGTGATCGAACACAATCTCGACGTGATCAAGTCGGCCGACTGGATCATTGACCTCGGCCCAGAGGGCGGGGCCGGTGGTGGCCTGGTGCTCTTCGAGGGCACCCCAGAGCAGATCGCGAAAGTGAAAGACAGCCACACGGGCATGTTCCTTAAGGAAACGCTGAGCGGTGAACGAGCGTAGTGGCGTGCGCCACTAGCGGCGCCTGCGCGTAGCGTTGCAGGCATGTCAGAGACTGTCGGCTGGAGGCCGCCCGCGGGTGAGATTCCGACCAGCCCCGGCGTGTACCGTTTCATCGACGCGACCGGCCGGGTGCTCTACGTCGGTAAGGCGAGCGCTCTTCGCTCGCGTCTGAGCAATTACTTTCAGCCGCTGCGCAGCCTGCACGAGCGAACGCGTCGCATGGTGCTCACGGCCGCATCCGTCGAGTGGACGGTCGTTGGCAGCGAGTTCGAGGCGCTGCAGCTCGAGTACACCTGGATCAAAGAATTCAACCCACCATTCAACGTCAAGTTTCGCGATGACAAGACCTACCCGTACCTGGCGATCAGCCTCGGCGAGGCGGTGCCTCGCGTACTCGTCACGCGCAACAAGAATCTCAAGGATGCGCGCTACTTCGGCCCGTACACGAAGGTCTGGGCGATTCGCGAAACCGTCGACCTCATGCTTAAGGCGTTTCCGATGCGCAGTTGCACCGACACGACCTATAGGCGCGCGGAGCAAACCGGGCGGCCGTGCCTGCTCGGCGATATCGGAAAGTGCGCTGCGCCGTGCGTCGGCCGCATTTCGAAGGAAGACCACAAATCCATCGCTCTCGACTTCGCCAGTTTCATGGGCGGCAATGACTCGCGGTACACGGGCGAGCTAGAGAAGCGGATGCAGCAGGCCTCCTCCGCCCAAGACTACGAGGGCGCCGCGCGCTACCGCGATCAGCTCAGCGCGCTGCAAAACGCGCTAGCCAAGACCAGCATCGTGCTCTCTGACGAAGTGGACGCCGACATTTTCGGCATTGCGCACGACGAACTCGCTGCCGCCGTGCAGCTGTTTATCGTGCGTGGCGGCCGAGTGCGCGGTGTGCGCGGATGGGTCGTCGACAAAGAACTCGACGTCGAGCTTGGCGACTTGGTCGAGATTGCGTTGCAGAACGCCTACGACGACAGTTCTGGAACAGGCACAGCGCCGCCGCGCGAGATCATTGTTCCCGCACTGCCCGACGACCTCGCAGAGCTCGAGAAGTTTCTCGGCGGGCTGCGTGAGAAGGGCAAGGTCAGCATCAAACTAGCTCAACGCGGCGAGAAGGCTTCGCTGGCGTTGACTGTCACGCACAATGCCCAAAACTCCCTCGTGCTCTACAAGACGCGGCGCAGCGGTGACTTCACCGCACGATCACAAGCGCTGAGCGACATTCAAGACGCCCTCGGAATGGACGGCGCACCGCTCCGCATGGAGTGCTACGACGTCTCGCACCTCAGCGGCACCAACATCGTCGCCTCGATGGTGGTGTTCGAAGACGGGCTCGCGCGCAAAGACGAGTACCGCCGTTTCGCGATCGCCGAGTCAACCGACGACACCGAATCGATCTATCAGGTGCTGACGCGGCGCCTCGCGTACTTGAAGGACGCGAAGCCCGACGATCGTGTCGACGAGAGTGGCAAGCGAAAGAAGTTCCACTACCCACCGCAGCTTCTCATCGTCGATGGCGGGCAGCCTCAAGTCGCCGCAGCGAAGCGCGCACTCGACGAATCGGGGGTCACCGGAATCCAGCTGTGCGGAATCGCCAAGCGACTGGAAGAAATCTGGTTGCCCGACTCCGACTACCCGGTGATTTTGCCGCGCAATAGCGACGCGCTGTTTTTGTTCCAGCGCATCCGTGATGAGGCGCATCGCTTCGCGATTGGCTACCAAAGGCAGAAGCGCTCGGCGGATGTCGCA
>JANONY010000233.1:0-2255 GCA_031421055.1 Actinomycetes bacterium
GCCATCGTCCGATCGCTGCGGCAAGACGACATCGCCATTCTGCAGCCACATACGTTTTGGCTCATCATTGTCGCCCTGCTAGCGGTGCTTGCGGCGGTCGGACGCCCCGCGCGCTTGCAGCGTCGCACAGTGATTGCACTGGCAATCGGTGCCGCTGCTGTCGCGGTTGGGTTCCTTGTAATCAGCAGCGACCCATCCCTTTTCGCTGGTCGGCTCTCGGTGACAGGCGGAACACCGGGAGTGCTCAACGCTCCAGTCTTTGGCGGATTGCTCGTACTCGGTGTAATCGTTCTGGCGAGTCGTCGTCAGAGAACGTGGGCAGCTGCCGCCTTGGTGGCGGCGTCACCGTGGCTGGGAGTGACCACGCTTATTTTCGCACCGCTTGTGATCAGTATTCCGCTGGGCGGGCTAGTGATGGTCGCGTGCCTCGCCATCGCGGCAGTGCTCTGGAAAGCCGAACGCCCTCGACGAACTAGCGCGCCCTCCTCGCTATCTTCCTAGCGTCGATGCCGACCTGACGAATATTGCCGGTGATCGGGTTCGAGTAGCCGAGAAAGAAGAGCCCTTCGAGTCCGGGCAGCTGCTCATCGGCGTTGATGAGCGGCCGGCCTCCGGGGGCGACCACGCCGAGGTCGCCGACGAGGGGCTCGAGCCCGCGCTGAAACCCGGTCGCGACCAGCACGACGTCGGGGGAGACGCTGGATCCGTCGGCGAGCTGCACGGCATCCTTCGTGAATGAAACGACCGCGCTGACGATGGAGATCTTGCCGGCGCGAAGCGAGTCGATGAGCCCGACGTCGATGGTCGGGGTGACGTCGTCGTACGCCTGCTGCGAGAACACGCCACGCGGCGGTTTCGTCAACCCGAAACGGCTGAGGTTGCCGACGGTAAGAATCTGCATGACCCGCGCGACTCGATCGGCGACCTTCGTTGGCAGCGGAAACGTCGCGAGGGTGAGCGACTGGGTGGGAATGCCGAGCACCGTGCGCCGCACGATGTTCGGCGGCGTGCGCACCGCGAGATCGACGGTCGCCCCGGCATCGGCGAGGTCTGCGGCGATCTCTGCACCGCTGTTGCCCGGCCCGACCACGAGCACGGTCTGTGCATCGAGAGCGGCCGGGTTGCGGTACTCACTCGAGTGCAGCACGCGGCCCGTGTACGACTCAAGGCCCGGCCAGTCGGGCAGCTTCGCCGTGTGGTTGTAGCCAGTGGCGATGACCAGAGCGGCGGCCGAAAGCGCGCCGATCGACGACTCGACGCTCCACCGCCCGTCAGCCTCGCGCTTCACTGACGAAGCCGTCACCCCGAGCCGCACATCGAGCTTCTCCTGCGTGGCGAACTCGGCGAGGTACTCGCGAAAGTGGTCGCGGGCGACCCATTGCCCGTAGCGGCGCGGCATCGGGCGACCCGGCAGCGAGCTCAACGAGCGCGAGGTGTGAAGGTGCAGGCGGTCGTAGTGATGGGACCAGCTAGCCCCGACCGAATCCGCCTTGTCGATGACGACGACGGCGTAGCCGACTTTCTGCAGTTCCGCTGCGGCGGCAAGGCCAGCGGGGCCTGCTCCGATAACGATGGCGTCTTTGCCCGGTGTTGTCATGGCACGACTCTAGGGGCTGAAGGCCCCCGGTACGATTGGCTCTCGTGGCTCTAACTATCGCAATCGTCGGACTGCCCAATGTCGGCAAGTCCACCCTGTTCAACGCCCTCACCAAAAACCAGGTGCTCGCGGCCAACTACCCCTTCGCGACGATCGAGCCCAACGTCGGCGTGGTCAACCTGCCCGACCCCCGGCTGACTAAGCTCGCCGAAATCTTCTCGAGCGAGCGGATCCTCGCGGCACCCGTATCTTTCGTCGACATCGCTGGCATCGTCAAGGGCGCATCGGTGGGCGAGGGCCTCGGCAACAAGTTCCTCGCCAACATTCGCGAGGCCGACGCAATCGCGCAGGTGATCCGCGGATTTGTCGACCCGGATGTGGTGCACGTCGACGGCAAGGTCGACGCGGCATCCGACATGGAGACCATCAACACCGAGCTCATCCTTGCCGACCTGCAGACTCTCGAGAACGCGCTCGCCCGCTACGACCGCGACCTGCGCGCGAAGAAGATCACGCAAGAGACCATCGACACGGCCAAGGCGGCGGTCGAATGGCTCAACGCGGGCAAGCCACTCTCGGCCTCGAGTCTCGACCTCGCGCACATCAAAGAGCTCGGGCTGCTCACCTCGAAGCCGTTCATCTACGTATTCAACGTCGA
>JANONY010000234.1:0-23807 GCA_031421055.1 Actinomycetes bacterium
GGAGCGAACCCTTCTCGGCTGATTTCCTCCAGCTGGTGTCGTTGAGCGGGTGTCGTTCAGAGCTCGAGAGGCGAGGTTGCCTGTAGCCTCGCTCTAGCACCGAGACTCTCTCACGACGATAGGGAAAACTGATGACTGACGTCACCCCAGCCGGCTGGTACCCAGACAGCACCGTCCAAGGTCAGCAGCGCTGGTGGGACGGGGCGCAGTGGACCGAGCACGTGCAGGCGCCCTACGTGGCTGGCGCCGCGGGCGTTGCCCTGAAAGCGCCGGAGGGCACCTCGCCACACACGGTGCAGATCTGGCTGATCGTTGGGTTATTTGTGCTCCAGGGAATCGCATCCATCGCGTGGCTTGCCAGCTTCGACTGGTCGGGGTACATGAGCAGCTCACTCGACTCGAGCCTTGGCGGCTCACTTGCCGGCCCGTACTCGATGATCTTCACCCCCGGGTACATGGCGACCATGGCGTTAAGCTTCGTCGTGTACGCAGCGACCGTGGCACTCGCGTTCTTCGACACGAAAGCGCTCGAGGCACGCGGGGTCGTGCGCCCCTTCCACTGGGCGTTCAGCTTCGTTCCAAGCTACGGGTCGACGGTCTATGTGATTGGGCGTTCGATCGTCGCTCGGCGCCGTACGGGTAGCGGCATGTCGCCGATGTGGGTGTTCATCATCGTGTATGTGGTGACGTTGATCGTAACGTTGATCGCCACGTTCGCAGGGATGGCCAACATGATGTACAGCTTCCCGTCGCCGAACGACTACAACTACTACGGCGAGTAGGGGCTTAGCGACTGAGCGACCAAGAGCGGCGCTTCACCAGAATGTGTCCGCGCTTGGTTGACAGCCGCGTCCACGGTCCCGTCTCGTACACCGGCACCGACTCGTCTTCCGTGCCGAGAAACCCGAGAGTGAGCGCGGCAAACCCGACACCGCTCGGCAAGTGCTCGGCCCCACGAATTGGTCGACCCCACACCTCTGAGCGCACACGGCGCACAATGTGCTCACCCACGCCGTCGGGAATCGACTCGCTCACCTCGTGAATTCCTTCGCGGGCAACGTGCTCGAGAGTCGATGACTTTATGGCGTCGCGCGCGGCCCAGCCACCACGCGGCGGCGAGATCGCGGCCCACGTCACCGACATGACCTGCAGCGGAAGACTCACACTAACCGGCGCGGCGACGTTGCTGATGTCGGCCTCTGCCCTATCGATGCGTTGCAGCAGTGA
This sequence comes from Actinomycetes bacterium, assembly GCA_031421055.1. Taxonomy (GTDB): domain Bacteria; phylum Actinomycetota; class Actinomycetes; order Actinomycetales; family Microbacteriaceae; genus Conyzicola. The sequence goes on from JANONY010000234.1 coordinate 1,228, forward strand.
TCCAAGCGGGACGACGACGTCGAACTGCTCTTGTTGCGGAAGCGCGAACGTGCGCAGCCCGAGAACCGTCGGGCTCTCGTCGAGCAGCCCGGCCGGGTAGAGCACGGCGGCGTACACGGCAAGCACCCCGCTCACGGCGATCAGACGCACCGAGCCGTCCTCGACGCGACCGGCGCGGCCAAGGTAGGTGCGGAGGTCGGCGAGCGCGATCGAGTCGACGAGCATGAATGTGGTGTCCATCTGGGTTCTAAACTACAGGGCATGAGCGACCCCCTCGCCGGGCTCCTTACGGCACTCGACCTGACCGATACCGGAGCGCATACGAGCGAACGCATTTTCACCGGCCCAAGCCAGTGGATGCCCCTCGGCCGTGTCTTCGGCGGGCAGGTTCTTGCGCAATCACTCGTCGCCGCGCAACACACCATCAGTGCCGACCGCATCGTGCACTCGATGCACGCCTACTTCCTTCGGCCCGGCGATGTGGCGCAGCCGATTACGTTCTCGGTCGACAGCATCCATGACGGACGCTCGTTCTCTACGCGACGCACGCAGGCCTACCAAGGGGGCGTGCCGATCCTCTCGATGATTGCGTCGTTTCAGGATGACGACCCGGGCGTCGAACACCAGGCACCGATGCCAACCGGCCTTCCCGACCCCGAATCGCTGCCAAGCGCGGCCGAATCCCTCGCGTCTATCGACCACCCGGTCGCCAATTTCTGGGCGACCCAACGCGCCTTCGACCTCAGGCACATCCCGTCACCGATCTACTTCAGCGTTGAAGGCGAGCATGTGCCGCACCAGGCGATCTGGGTCAAGGCAATCGGCCGACTTCCCGACGACCCCAACCTGCACCGGGCAGCCCTCGCCTACGCGAGCGACTACACGATTCTCGAACCGATTCTGCGCGCGCACGGAGTGGCATGGGGCACGCCTGGGCTCAAAGCCGCCTCGCTCGACCACGCCATGTGGTTTCACCGTTTCGGCCGCGTCGACGAGTGGATGCTCTACGCGCAAGAGAGCCCGAACGCGCGCGGTGGCCGCGGACTTTCGCTCGGCCGCATCTACTCGCGCGAGGGCGTGCTTCTCGCGAGCGTCGCCCAAGAGGGCATGATTCGGTTGCCTGGCGTCTAGCCGCGCCGGCTGAACGCGATCGGTGCTTCGACATAGGGCGCCCACAGCGCGCGCAGTTCGTTGTCAATTCGCTGCGGTCGACCCGTCGCCGCCGTCACCATGACGAGCGTGGTAGCAGCCGTGGTGAAAAGCACGCGCGGCGTGACGGCGGTCGGCGAGTACAGCTCGTAGCAAATCTCGAGGCTCGCGCCGCCGAGGTGGCCGATCCACATCTCGATGTCAATCGGAGCGCGCATGTAGGGAATCGGGGCGAGGTACTCGATCTCTTGCCGCGCGATGAGGCTGATCGTTGTCGCGCCGGGGCGGGCGTCGAGCACGGCAGTGGCTGCGCCGGGGCCGGCCCCCTCATCCGGTCGCCAGAATGCTTGGATGCGCGCCTCTTCGAGCAGCCGCAGCATCTCGGCGTTGTTGACGTGCGCGTAGGCGTCGAAGTCGCTCCAGCGCAGCGGGATTTGCACGTGGATTCTCATTGCGCCAACACTACGTTCGGCAGCAGCCGGTTGGCCAGCGCTCGCACGCGGTGGCCAACCGGTCATGCTGCGCCGCAGGAGCGGCGGCGCGGCCAAGAAACTCAGTCGCGTGTCAGCTTGCGGTACGCGCTGCGGTGCGGCTTCGCCGCCTCGGGGCCGAGTCGCTCGATCTTGTTCTCTTCGTAGGCCTCGAAGTTGCCCTCGAACCAGTACCAGTTGGCCGGGTCGTCATCGGTGCCCTCATAGGCGAGGATGTGCGTCGCGATGCGGTCAAGAAACCACCGATCATGGGTGATGACCACAGCGCAACCCGGAAACTCGAGCAGCGCGTTCTCAAGCGAGCCAAGAGTTTCAACATCGAGGTCGTTGGTTGGCTCGTCGAGCAGCAGCAGGTTGCCACCCTGCTTGAGGGTGAGCGCGAGGTTGAGGCGGTTGCGCTCTCCACCAGAGAGCACGCCGGCCTTCTTCTGCTGGTCTGGCCCCTTGAAGCCGAACTGTGACACGTATCCGCGCGAGGGGATTTCGGTCCTACCTACCTGGATGAAATCCTGCCCCTCAGAGACAACCTCCCACAGCGTCTTGTTCGGGTCGATTCCGCCACGGTCTTGGTCGACGTACGAGATGTCGACCGTTTCGCCGATCTTCAGCTCACCAGAGTCCAGCGGCTCGATGCCGGTAATGGTCTTGAACAGCGTCGTCTTGCCGACGCCATTCGGGCCGATGATGCCGACGATGCCGTTGCGCGGCAGGGTGAACGAGAGGTCGCTGATCAGCACGCGCTCGCCGAAGCCCTTGCTGAGCTTCTTGGCGTCGAGCACCTGGGAGCCGAGGCGGGGGCCGACAGGAATAACGAGCTCTTCGAAGTCGAGAACGCGGGTCTTCTCTGCCTCGTTGACCATCTCTTCGTAGCGGGCGAGGCGCGCCTTCGACTTGACCTGGCGTCCCTTGGCGTTGGAGCGCACCCATTCGAGTTCAGAGGTGAGGCGCTTGGCGAGCTTGGCATCCTTCTTGCCTTGCACCTCGAGGCGCTGCGACTTCTTCTCGAGGTAGGTCGAGTAGTTGCCCTCATAGGGGTAAAGGTGACCGCGGTCGACCTCGGCGATCCACTCAGCGACGTGGTCGAGAAAGTACCGATCGTGGGTGACGGCGAGCACGGCACCGGCGTACTTGGCCAGGTGCTGCTCGAGCCAGAGCACGCTCTCTGCGTCGAGGTGGTTAGTCGGCTCGTCGAGCAGCAGCAGGTCGGGCTTTTGCAGCAGCAGCTTGGTCAGCGCGACACGGCGCTTTTCTCCACCAGAGAGGTTCGTGACGCTGGCGTCGCCTGGCGGGGTGCGCAGGGCGTCCATTGCTTGCTCAAGTTGAGAGTCGAGATCCCAGGCGTCGGCGGCGTCGATCTCCTCCTGCAGCGTGCCCATTTCGGCGAGCAGCGCGTCGAAGTCGGCATCGGGCTCAGCCATCTCCATGCCGATCGCGGCGTGGCGGTCAACCTTGTCTTTGATCGCACGAACGCCGTCTTGCACGTTCTCGAGCACGGTCTTCGACTCGTCGAGCTCTGGCTCCTGCATGAGGATTCCGACGGTATAGCCGGGGCTCAGCCGCGCCTCGCCGTTCGATGGGGTGTCGAGCCCGGCCATGATCTTGAGAATGGTCGACTTGCCTGCGCCGTTGGGGCCGACGACACCGATCTTTGCACCGGGGTAGAACGACATGGTGACGTCATCGAGAATGAGCTTGTCGCCGACCGCCTTGCGGGCGCGCACCATGGAATAAATGAATTCGGCCATTGAGCCATTCTAGGGAACCGCCGGAGTGCCCCTTGGCGCCCTCCGAGCTACCAGTCAATCGCTCGAGTGGTTCCGATAAGGCAGCCAGCGATGTCGATAATCGGCAAAATCGCACTGTGGTACCCGATGTTGCCGAACTGACCAACGAGACACACCTCGTCGAGTTGAACCGAAAATTGGATGTTGTCGGCATTGAGCCCGGCCGCCGTCTTATCTGGCGTCAGCTGCATTGCCGACTTGTCGAAGCCCGCGGCGACGAGCGCGTCGATGAAGTCGCGCCCGCCGGTCGTGCCGGCTGTGATGGTTGCCTGGTTGGTCTGGTCGAACAACGTCAGCCGCGCTTCGTCCGAGTCGGGGTCGATGGTGGCGGTCGCTGACGGAGTGACGCGCGGCGTCGTGCTCGGCTCGACAACCACCGGCCGAGTTGCACAGCCGCCCAGCGCGATCACTGGCGCCATGACGAGCACGAGGACGATGGATACGAGCTTGCTCATAAGCGAAAGCTTAGAACGGAACGGGAACGGCCTCGATCAACCCGTCGGCTGGCGCCTCTGCTGACTGTTCGGCCGACGCCGGCTCGGCTGGCGCTGACTCGGCCGACGCTGACTCGGCTGGCGCTGACTCGGCCGACGCTGACTCGGCTGGCGCTTCGGCGAACTCTGGCACGGCCCCATCGACCGGCTCGGCGGTCGCGATGGTCGCCGTAGAGACGCTTCGCGTGAACGCTGCCGTGCCCCACGCGAGGTCGTGGCCAATCGAATCGGCTTCGATCTCGATAGTCGTGCCTGTGCGCTCGCCGCTCTCCCATTCGCGAATCTTGAGCCGCCCCGCGACCAGCACGCGCTGGCCTTTGTCGACCGAGGCGTTGCTGTTAAGCGCAAGCTGGCGAAACGCCGTGATCGTGTACCAGTTGGTTTCACCGTCGATCCACTTCTCTTGCGAGCGGTCGAAGCGGCGCTGCGTCGAGGCAAGACGAAACGACGTAATTGGCAGCCCCTCGCTCGTCACGAGATGGCGCGGGGTTGTGGCGACAAGGCCAGTGAGGGTGATGGCGTCTGGCATGAGAACTCCTTCTAACGGGATGGAAGCGGATGGACCCCGGGTACGGCACTCGTGCCGGGAAGCCGCCCCGGGATCCGCAATCAGTGTGTCGGCGAGCCAGGGTAAGCGAGGCCGCGCGCCATCGAGCAGTGCACAACTACGCCAGCGCAGATCAGTGCAGGACAGGCAACGTTCGCAATGCGAAGGTTCGTCACGAGGGCAGTTTGCGCGACCGCCTGCACTGATAAACACTGGGACTTGTAGCGAAAGCAACGACACCGGAACCGCCGCACGGGGGTGCGGAAACATGGGGTTGGATTCGGCCGTTGCGCACGATTGCCCCCTCGCCATTCGGGTTGGCGAGGGGGCAATCTTCTTTCCGGAATCACCGATTTCGGGGATAAGGTGACCCAATGCAGATGGTCAGCCCGGCCGAAGCCTTCGGAGGACGCTGGGTCTCTAGCCCCCTAGCGTGGCTATTGTTGCTGTTTCCGGTGATGCTCTTGGTGGTCGTTCAAGAAGCGATGACGCCGTTTCCGTCAGCGCTGTACATGCTCGGTTCGGCTCTAGCTCAGCACACGATCGCGAGCGTTGTCTCGATACTGCTTCTCACTGCGCTGCGTAGGCGGTGGCCGGTCGTTCCAGTCGTCGCCGCATTCGTCGTATGGATCATCGCGGGTGTGCTTCGCGGCCTCGTTGGTGGCATCATCGCCGACTTGTTCGCTGGCATTGATCCTGACTACGCCTATCGCATCATCTACTGGGTCGTGATAACGGTGGTGTGGGGCCCGCTGCTCACCTACGTTTTTGCCCAAGCGGAGATGCGGCGAGCGCTCTCGACTGAGCTCGCCACGGTCACTGAAAGCATCCATGGTGAGCGAGAGCGCGGGCACCGCTCGGTGAACCGGCTCACGAATGAGCTGGTCGCCAGCGTCCGCGACGCAGTTAGACCGCTCGTCGCCGACGTGAGAAGCCGACTCGAGCTTGCCGCTGCGCACGACCAAGAGATGCCGCTCGAGTCGATCAGCGAGCGTCTCGAGTTCATCTCGCACGAGGCGCGGTCGATCATCGACCACCCCAGGTACCCCGAGCCAGAAGCTGTCGCTCGCCCCACGCAACCTTCATCGCCGCTCGTCGAGAGCCTCACCTTCGACCGCTCACGCCCGATCTTCGCGTCGTTGCTCACGGCTGTCGCACTCTCGGCGCTGGTTCTGCCCGACGCCGTGCACGCCGGCGGCGCGCGCGAGGCGCTCGAGGCCACGATCGCGGTACTGGCCGGCGCGGCGACGATGCTGCTTTGTTTGCTCCTCGCCAGACGCGCCCGCACTTTCACTGCTGCGCACGCAGCGCTCATTTTCTCTCTCGCCGCTGCCGCAGCGGTGGGAAGCATGCTCGTGATCGAGAACTACCCAATCAGCCCGCGCGACCTCAGCCTGCTGCTTGCCCTCCCGATCGGATTCATCCTGTCTGCAGCAACGTTGTCAGCCGCTGTCGGCATCGCCATCGCCAATCTCAATCTGCTCGCCAGACTCGACGAACAGCAGAGCGAACTCGATGAACTCCGCAACCACTCACGTGCGCGCGAAGAGCGCATCGCAGCGCAAGTGAATGAGATATTGCACGGCCCGATTCTTGGACGACTTTCTGCGTGCGTGATGGCGCTCAATTTCTTTCTTGCCGAGCCCGACCACAGCAGAGGGTTGCGACGCAAAGCAACGACTGAGGGCGTGCTCGCGCACCTGGAACTCATCACTCACGACCTCGAAAAGTTGACTAATTCACAGGGTAGAAGTGCCCGTACACTGTGAGTATGGTCTCAGGAGATCACGGCGGTACCCGAGTGCTCCTCGTCGATGATGACGAGCTTGTCGTCTCGGTGCTTCACACGGCCCTCGTGCGGGCCGGATTCTCTGTGCGCGATGCCCCGGACGCCGAATCAGCTCTGCGCATGCTTGCAATCTCGCCGGTCACGGTGATTGTGCTCGACGCACACATGGCAGGCTCCACTCTCGACGAGAACCTCACGGCGATCAACGCTCTGCGCGACAAGTCAACTGTGATCGTGCTGAGCGGTGCCAGCGTCGACCCAGCAGTGCTCGCTGCGCACGGTGCGACGTACCTCGCCAAGCCCATCAGCGCTGTCGATTTCATTGAAGCGGTCAGTGTCGCTGCGGGCGCCGATGGATGAGCCAGCAACGCAGGCGAGGCAACTGCGCGTCGTCGTCGCCGATGACGACCACTTCACCCTTTCGCTCGTTGGTGACGGGCTGCGCGCTAAAGGGTTCACGGTTTTCACCGCCTCTACTGCAGAAGAAGCGGCACAGCAAGTGGGCGAGGTCGATGCTCACGCGCTCGTGACCGATCTCAACTTTGGGCCTGGCATGTCGGGTGCCTCGCTTCTGCGCCTCACGAGAGCGGAGTTCCCCTGGGTCGGGCTCGTCGTACTGACGTCGCACCAGTCGCCGCAACTCGCGGTTGACGACCCCGACGACATTCCCGCCGACGCCGTGTACTTGGTGAAATCGCAGCTTCATCGGGTCGAACAGCTCGCCGAAGCAGTGACTAGGGCAATCGCTGGGCAATCGCTAGGAGGCGAGCCCACGGCGAGTGACTCCATCGTGATCAGCGCGGGTCAGGCCGAAGTGCTTCGACTGCTCGCCGGCGGTGCCTCCGCGAAAGCTATCGCCGGGCGCCGCGGCACGACCGTGCGGGCGGCAGAAGCCATGGTCACCAGGCTGTATCTCTCCCTCGGCCTCGACCCGGATTCGCACACAGCGCAGCGCGTTGCCGCGATCAATCTGTGGCAACAGGGCCGGATCCGTGTTCGGTAGTAAGCACATCATGCGGGCGATGTTCGATTTACGAACAATCGATGGTGTCGCCGCTTGCAAACGCTTACCGGTCGGGGCAGTATCAGTGGTGCTAGGTGTCTCTGCCTCTGGTAACCACAGGCTGAACCATCAAAATCTGAATTCTTCAGTAACGCTAGAGCTCGTTTCACCTTCGGGTCGTGAATCGGGCTTTTTGCGTTTCACGCCCAACTCGCGGGGTGAAGTTCATGGCGAGTAGCAAGAAGACCCCGCCCGCCCGCACCGCCCGCACCGCCTTGCCTCGCACGAACGCGCTCGACGTGCTGTTCAACCAGAGGTCGTGACGCGCGACCGATTCGAGTGCGGCGACGTCACGGTGCCGTTAATGGACGGCACCGCGATGGTGCACGTCATCGACGAGAAGTACCCGGGTCTTCCGGTGCTGCTGACAAGTGGACTCTGCGCCGTTGCCCCGACGCAGCCGATCACACCGGACCTCGAGAGTTCATCGCCAAGCCGTACACCGCGAGCGGCCTGCGCGGTGCCATCGCGAGCATCCTGAGACTATGAAGCCAACACGTACTGGGCGTAGCTCTTGCGAATCTTGTTGACTTTCGGCAAAGCAACCGCCAAGCAATAGCCCTGAGCGGGGTTCTTGGCGAAGAAGTCCTGGTGGTACTCCTCAGCCCGGTGGTACACGCCGAGCGGCTCGATCGTGGTGGCGAGGTCGCCCTCCCAATATTCACTCGCGCGGTCGCGGGCCGCTTCGAACAGCGCCTTCTGCTCGTCGTCGTCGTAGAACATGGCCGAGCGATACTGCGTGCCGACGTCGTTGCCCTGGCGGTTGAGCTGCCGCGGGTCGTGCAGGCTGAAGAACACGTCGAGAATGACGCTGTCAGGAATCACCTCTGGGTCGAACGTGACCGCGACGGCTTCGGCATGCCCCGTGGTTCCGCTGCAGACGGAGTCGTAGCTTGGGTTCGCCGTGGCGCCGCCCGTGTAGCCGCTGACGACATCCGACACCCCCTTGAGTGTGCGGTAGACGGCGTCGAGACACCAGAAACAGCCACCGGCGATAACGAATGTGTGCATGGTCACACCCTACTTTCTGTCACCGGGTACAACGAGGGATGCGCCGCGACTGTTCCCGCTCTGTAGCGCCAGGTGGGAGCGCCCGCCCCGAGTTGCCCACTTTTGCTGGTGCTGCGGCCTTCGGAGCCGCGTAAGTGGGCAACTCGGGAAGGGGGCAACTCGGGAAGTGGGCAACTCGGGAAGTGGGTGTGGCGGGTGTCGACCCAGCGCGCCATAGGCTAAGACGGTGCCCTACACCGCTGCTGCCAACCGTTACGCCACCACCGAGTACCACCGAGTGGGCAGGAGCGGCCTCAAACTGCCCGCCGTGAGCCTCGGCCTGTGGAACAACTTCGGCGATGACAAGCCGATCGAGACGCAGCGCGCCATTCTTCGCCGTGCTTTCGACCTCGGCATCACGCACTTCGACCTCGCGAACAACTACGGCCCGCCTCAAGGCAGCGCAGAGACTAACTTCGGCCGCATCTTGGCAGAAGACTTCCGCCCCCACCGCGACGAGCTCATCATCTCGAGCAAGGCCGGATACGACATGGCAGCCGCGGATGGCGCGGTCGGCCCATACCAAGAATGGGGCTCGCGCAAATATTTGCTCGCATCCCTCGATGCCTCGCTGACGCGCATGGGGCTCGACTATGTCGACATTTTCTACCACCACCGCCCAGATCCAGAGACGCCGATCGAGGAGACGATGGGTGCTCTCGCGAGCGCCGTACACTCCGGCAAGGCGCTCTACGTCGGCATCTCGAACTACTACACGCCAGAGGAGACTCGTGCCGCCGCCGCCGCCCTGAAGGAGCTCGGCGTGCCGCTGACCATCCACCAACCGCGCTACAGCATGTTTGACCGTCGTGTCGAAGCGGGCGGCCTGCTGCCCGTGCTCGACGAGGTCGGCGCAGGCTCGATCGTGTTCTCGCCGCTCGAGCAGGGGCTGCTCACCGACCGCTACAAAGACGGCACAGTGCCGGCGGGTTCGCGGGCGTCTGAGGGGCGCTGGCTGCAGCCTGGGCCGATCAGCGAGACCTATCTCGAGCGGACCGCCGGGCTACGTGCCATCGCCGAGGCTCGCGGCCAGTCGCTCGCCCAACTCGCGCTCACCTGGGTGCTGCGCCACAGCCAAGTCACGAGCGCGCTCATCGGGGCGTCTTCGGTTGCCCAGTTGGAGGATAGTTTCGTGGCGGCATCCGCTGCGCCTTTGTCGTCGGCAGAGATCGAGGCAATCGAGCCGTTCGCCGTGCACGGAACATCGCTGCGTTAGCGACCCATGGGCTACCTCTTCGCGCTGATCGCGGCGCTGCTGTTCGGTGCGAACGGTAGCGTCACCAAGGTCGTGATCGAGGGCGGGCTCTCGCCCCTGCAGTTGACCCAGTTTCGCGTCGTCGGCTGCTGCCTGATCGCCGGCATCGTGTTGTTTTTCGTCGACCGCAGCGCCTTCCGGCTGACGCGTCGGCAGTTGCTCGTGATGGCCCTGCTCGGGGTTTTCGGTGTCGCGATTCTGCAGGCCTCGTATGCCGCGGCGATCCAGTTGCTACCGGTCGGCATTGCGCTGCTGTTCGAGTACACGGGCGTGCTACTCGTGGCCCTCATCGCCTACTTCTTTCTGCACGAGCAGGTGCGCGCGCGCCTGTGGATCGCGATCGCGTGCGTGCTCGTCGGCCTCGCTATTGTTGCCCAAGTGTGGGCGAGCTCGCTCAACCCACTCGGCGTCGTGTTCGCGCTCGTCGCCGCCGCCTCGCTCGCGATGTACTTTCTCGTTGGAGAACGCCAAGTCGGCGCCACCTCGCCGCTCTCGGTCGCGTTCTACACGATGGGTTTCGCCTCGATCTTCTGGGCGTTCCTGAGCGGATGGTGGCAGCTCTCCCCCGCATCCCTGGCCGCCCCGGTGTCCCTCGGTGGCAGTCTCGCCGCCGTCGTCGTGCCACTGTGGGCGCCGCTCGCATTCAACGTTGTCGTCGGAACCTTCCTCGCGTTCCTGTTCTCGTTGCTCGCCCTGCGTCGGCTCACCGCGACTGCGGCCGGCATCACCGCTTCGTCGGAGGTGATCTTCGCGTTTCTTGTGGCGTGGCTGTGGCTCGGCGAAGAGCTCACGCCGCTGCAGCTTGTTGGTGCGGCCGTTGTGCTTGCAGGCATCGTGCTCGCGCAGAGCGCCCGCGCCGATAAAGTCATCGACGCCGACTTAGCGCTCCCCTCCTCAAATGTCGGCACGCCCGGCTAGACTCGAACAAACATTCGATAGTCGGCCGGCGACCCGAGAGGACCGTTTTGTCAACGCTCGTAGATACCCTTGCCCTCGTGGAGCTCGGCGACAGCCTGTGGCGCGTCACTCGCCCCGACGGCGACGTGCTCGGCTACGTGGAGGCCTTCTCCTCGCCCAGCGGCACCCGCTACCGCGCCAAGCGCATGATCGTACGCCAGCAGCGCTTCGTGCCCATCGGCGAATTCTGGGTGATGAGTGACGCGGTGGATTGCTTTCGGTAGTTGTCTGCGGAACTACGTGCAGCGCAAGTACGTGCCCAAGGCGTCCGTGTAGCGGAACACCGTCGCATAGTCGAGTGGATCGATTGCGGCGCTCGTGCTCGTGCCGGTGATCATTCGAACATCCCACTGACCATCCGCGGTCGGGGTAGAGGCTGCCGTTACCCAGGTGTACGAGCCGACGCCCGTGCCTATGCTCGCTATTTGAGTCCAGACGCCGGTGGAGCCGATGGCGCGGAACTGGATGCTATACGTCTCGGTCGACAGGGGCGTCCAGGTGTACTGCACGCGGCGTGTCGTGCCAGTGGTTCCGGTGTCAGCGCAGGTGAGCAAGTCAATGCTGGCGACGGTCGTCACCACGGTGAGCGTGTAGCGCTGCGCCGCAGTTCCGGCGCAGGTTTCCTGCGAGGCCGCCGTGGCGGTGGTCTGCATGCACAGACCGCTGAGCTTGTTCACGAACTGGTACACCCCGGCCGAGACCTGTTGCAACTGCCATTGCTGGCCGAACGCCGCGTCGTCGTTTGTTCGAAGTGTGACGGCTGCACCGCTGGTTGTCGAGCCGTTGTTGTCCCAGCGCACCGTCGCTGCGCTGCGAGATTGCACGTCAGAGTAGGTGCCGCCTGTACTGTCAAAGCGCCATTGCCTGCTTGTCGCGGTGGTGCACGACGATTCGATGATCGCGCTGTTGTTTTTCGTGCCGTTCGCGCGCAGGCAGGTGATCGTCGCTTCGGTTGTGCGGATGTTGTACCAAGCCAGAGGGTCTGGAGTCGCGGCCGGGTACATGAACTGCGTGTCTTGAGTGGTGGTGGCGGTCACCGTGGTCGTGAAGTTTGAGACCGACAGAGTTGCAGACACCCGCGGGGTAATCGTCGCGGCGCCTGACGAAGTGCCCACGTCGGAGGGATCGGTGACGAAGCTGCGCACGCAATAGGTCACCGCCGCGGTTTTCGCGAGCGTCGAGACTATGGCCGGAAAGGCGCTCCACGTTCCAGAAACGGCCGCGCCAGGCGTCGCCGTGCCCGCGACACACGCCCCGAGCGTGCTCGGCCACACCCGCAACTGCAGATTGCTGGCAACCGTCGCGTCACCGCTGAGAATGTCAAAGTCGAGCGTCAACGTTGGCACGGTCGTGCTGGTGGTTGTGGTGGTATTCGTGATTGTCACACTGCCGGTCGTTGTGACTAGGTGGTTCTTGAAGTTGTACGCGTTCGTCGTGAAATTGGTGGTCGTCAAGGTCAAGGACGCGGCGCTCGCCGTCGTTGTCGCCGTAACGGTGCTCGTCCACGCGGCGTAGCCGACCTCCGTGCCTGCAAGAACAAGAACGACGATGAGACCCGCGAGAAGTCCACGACGAGATGCCGACCGACCGTGAGCGCGGAATGTGGCGCGAAGCCAACGACGGAATCCCATTGTCAACTCCCCGTTGTTCCGGTGAAGGTCACGGTGAAGGACTGGCTGGTTCCCTGCTGGCTGTCCAGCGCCGTCGTCGGCAGCGTCACTTGGATGCACGCGACCGCGCTCTCGCCTCCGGTGTAGGTGCCCAGCGTTGTCGGCGAAACGGTGGTGCTCGTGCCAGCGATGACGGTGCTGCACGCGCCCTTCTTGGTGTGCACGAGCAGCGACCCAAACGAGCCGGTGGTCAGGGCGGTAACCGCAGTCGACACATTGCCCACGTTTTGTAGTGTCACCTGTTGCGATACAACGTCACCGGGAAGCATGGTGGACCACGTGGTACCGCTCAACGCGACAGTGGCGCCAGAGTTGATCGTCAGCTGTGTGGTGCCAGAAGTGAGCACGCCGGCGTCGACCGGCACCGCGTCGTTCCAGAAGGCAAAACTGCCCGCAGACAAGCCAAGTGCGACGGCGATCGCGACGACGACGGCAATGGCGGAAAGCAGCAGGCTCGTCAACACGGCGTGACGACGGTCGCGGTGACGCGGTCCTGCTAGGTTGAACGCCACCGAGCCACCTCACCTTTTCCGGTGCGGTAGCGCGTCCATTCGCCCCGCAATGGAACGGTAACACCCGCCGTTCGGGGTGGACAAGCTTCCCTACCCTCGCGGCACAACCCATTTCAGGGGGTACGCGAGTTGTCCGCCCTATGGGGGACTCGGCTTCGGCCTCCGAATTCAACCGTTTGCACGACTCGCGGCAGGCAGGACGAGACAGCGACGGTGCTCGACGTCGGAGCCGGCGGCCCGAGAGGACCGTTTTGTCAACGCTCGCAGATACCCTTGCCCTCGTGGAGCTCGGCGACAGCCTCTGGCGCGTCACTCGCCCCGACGGCGACCTGCTCGGCTACGTGGAGGCCTTCTCCTCACCCAGCGGCACCCGCTACCGCGCCAAGCGCATGATCGTACGCCAGCAGCGCTTCGTGCCCATCGCCGAATTCTGGGTGATGAGTGACGCGGTGGATTGTCTTCGGTAGGAGCTACCCCAAACTCTCAACCGGCAACTCGAACCAGCGCAAGTGCTCGAAGTCGGGGCCGAGGGCGGCGAGTAGCGCGGCGGAGTCGGCGGCGGGCGTCTCGGCCGGGAGCGTCTCAACGAGGGCGCGAGCCTCGGCGAGGTAGCCGGCCAGCGCCGACTCGCCAACGGTGTCGTCGTGGCGGGGGTAGGTGAGCGTGCCGTCGGAGTCGTAGCGCAGTTGGGTGAGGCGCAGTGGCGGCTCGACCGCGCCATCCTTGTGTCGCCAGAGTCCGGTCGCGGCGTCGAAACGATACTGCGAGGTGAGCTTGTGGCCGTGCTCCGCTACGAGGGCGACCGCGCTCACGATGTAGCGAAAGACCTCCTCGCTGAGGAAGTAGTTGAAGTTGACGCGAACCCAGCCGGGCTTGATGCCCTCGCAGCCGCCGCGAATCTGGCGCTCGAACTCGCGCGAGCGATCGAGGTCGATGCCGAGCAAGCGGTGGCCGTAGGGGCCGGTGCAGCTGCATCCGCCCCTCGATTGAATACCGAACAGGTCGTTCAGAATCGAGACGACGAGGTTGTGGTGCAGGTACTTGCCACCAGGCCGACGGATCACGAACGACACAATCGAGAGCCGCCTCGCCTCGGGGTTGCCCAAGACCTGCATGGCCGGGCTCGCCTGCCACGCTGCAATCGCCCTACGCAGAAAGTCGCCCTCGTGCTGCTCGATCGTCTCGATCCCGACCGCGTTCTTCAGGTCGAAGACGAGTCCGGCGCGAATCGACTCGATAATTGCGGGGGTACCCGCCTCCTCGCGGTGGGCTGGATTGGCGAGGTAGCGGTGCTCCTCCGGGTTGACGTAGGCGACGGTGCCGCCGCCGACCGTGTCGGGCACCGAGTTGGTGAGCAGCTTCTTGCTCACAACGAGCACGCCCGGCGTGCCAGGCCCGCCGATGAACTTGTGCGGTGAGATGAAGATCGCGTCTTTGCGCGCGGCGGGGTCGCCGATGTGCCCGTCACCTGCGGGCGGGTTCATCTCGATCTCGACGTAGGGGGCGCAGGCCGCGAAATCCCAGAACGCGAGTGCGCCGTTGGCGTGCAGGAGGCGGGTGATGCCGTGGGTGTCGGTGAGGATCCCCGTGACGTTGCTCGCCGCGCTGAACGAGCCGATCTTGAGTGGCCGGTCTCTGTAGTTTTCGAGCTCAGCGGCGAGGTGGGTTGCATCGATGTGGCCGTCGGCGTCCTCGTGAATTGTGACGACATCCGCGATGGATTCTCGCCACGGCAGCTCGTTCGAGTGGTGCTCGAACGGGCCGATGAACACCACGGGCTTGTTCGTGACGTGCGCGCTCAGCCCGTGCTCGCGGTCGAGGTCGGCCGGAATGCGAATGCCGAGAATGCCGACCAGCTTGTTGATGGCGCCGGTCGAGCCGCTGCCAGCGAAGATGACGACCGAGTCGTCGTCGCCGTTGACAGCCTTGTGGATGATGGCTCGCGCATCCTCACGCAGTCGCGTCGTCTGTAGCCCGGTGCCGCTGCTTTCGGAGTGGGTGTTGGCGTAGCGCGGCAGCACTTCTGCTCGGATGAAGTCTTCGATGAAGCCGAGAGCGCGGCCGCTGGCGGTGTAGTCGGCGTAGGTGACACGGCGGTCGCCGAACGGACCGTGCATGACCTGGTCGTCACCGATCACCGACTCGCGAATGCGCGCGAGCAGCGCTGGCTCGGTGAGCCCAGCGCTGGGCGTACCGATCACGCACTCGGCGATGGTCATGGCTTAAAGCTAGTCGTGGGCGCCTCAACTAGGGAGCGACGGGGGCATTCCATTTCAGAATTGCGTGGCGCTCGTGCTCGAAGCCAAGCTCGCTCACGGTCGAAGTGGAGAGCGCGAAAATCGTGCCGTCCCTCGCTGGCAGGTCAACCCAGGCGACCGCGATGGCACGCAGGATGTGGGCGTGCGCAATCAGCAGTACGGTGCGCCCCGCATCCAACTCCGGCATCGATCGCGCAATCACCGCTCGCGCCCGAACCTGTACCTCGGCTGCAGTCTCGCCCGGCGAAGCACCGGGCGGCACGCCGTCAGCCCAGAGATCCCAGCGCGACCCGCGCTGCGCGACGATTTCTTTCGTGGTCAGCCCCTCGTACGCGCCGTAGTCCCACTCGACGAGATTGGGGTCGACCTGCACCACGTCTGCGTAGCCGGCGAGCTCGGCGCTGCGCAGGGCTCGCTGCCGCGGGCTGCTCAGTATGAGTCCGAACTCGCGCGACCGAAGCGCGCGCCCGACATGCCGAGCCTCCTCCTCGCCGGCAGCAGTGAGGGGCAGATCGGTGACACTGGTGTGCTGGCCGCTGAGGCTCCACTCGGTCTGGCCGTGTCGCACCATGACGATGCGCGAGGTCGCGCGGCGTTCCTCAACCGTCACAGCCATCCCTCGTTTCGCTTTGGGTCTCTCATAATGTCCCGAGCCATCAAGGAGTCCCCCCGGAGGGATTCGAACCCCCGGCCGTGCGGGTAGAAACCGCGTGCTCTTCCGCTGAGCTACGGGGGGATGCGACAGGCGACTAAAGAATACCCGATGGCGTGTTCAAACCGCCTTCGCCAGCGCCACGAGCACCTGGTTCACGGTCGGAACTCCCTCTGCACGAAAGACTTCGCGATCGGCCCCATTGAGCACGACTACCGTCGGCGTTGAGCGGATGCCGGCGCGCTCGGCCTCCGCGCTGTCGCGGGCCGCATCCAATTCTGCAATTGCGGCGGCAGGCACGAGGCGCGCGACCTGCTCGAGCACCGCGCGCGTCTGAACGCACGGATCGCAAAACGCTGACGAAAAGAAAAGGAGTTTCACGCGCTTAGCCGCGCGCCTTACTGTTCGCTGATGCGCTCGTCTGGTGTTTCGAGCGCCTCGCCTGCCGTCGGGTTGAACACGTAGGTGACCTGAACTTGGTCGCCGACGGTGTGCGCCGCGGGGGTGTCGTAAACGACCTGAGTCTCTTTGCCGTCGAGGGCGACGAGCACGGTGAGCTCGGTGTCCCAGCTGCCATCGGTGCTGATGCGGCGATCGGTGCGGCCGTCGTAGGGGCCGCCGGTGTAAAAGACGATGTATTCGTCGCCGTGCTTGAGGTTGGTCATAGGGCAGTTCTACCAGAATCCGCCTGAATGAGGCATGGATGAAGGGGCTGGGTTCGCCCGCAATTCGCCGTGTCTTCTCCTCCACAGCCCCGCGCAGAACGGGTTATCCCAAGATATGTTCCGACCTATTGAGACATGCATTCGATTCTGGAAAACTGTTCCTATGCCTACTTTCGAAGACAGTTTCAGAGCGGCGCTCGACGTCGCCCTGCGCGCTGCTTCGGCGGTACCCACTCTCGTGTCGGCCGTTCGCCCTCTTAGCGACGACGGTTTGCTGGCGGCTCAGCGTACCCTCGCCGACGCCCGCCGGGCGCTTGACGCCGCCTCATCGCTCGTGGCTGGCGAGATTCTGCACCGTTCGCGGCGCGAACTCGGGTATGAGGGCCTCGCCCAGCGCACCGGCTACCGCACGGCAGAGAAGCTGGTGCAGCACACGACCGGTTCGACGGCCCGCGATGCCGTCACGCTCGTGCGTGTTGGTGCGCTGGTGCACGACGCCGAGGCACTCGCTGCCGGCTCGCCCGAGGCATTCGCTGGCGAGCCATGGCTGACGGCGACCGGCGCGGCCGTGGCCACTGGTTCACTGTCGGTTGAGGGTGCCCAGGCGATACGAGCTGGGCTGGGCACTCCGTCAGAGGTGGTGAGCGTAGCCGAGCTCGCAGCCGCCGTTGAGACCCTGATTGTCGAATCAGTCGGGATGCACGCTGGGCGTCTGCTGCTCAGAGCACGCGAACTGCGCGACGAGCTCGACACCGCAGGTATCGCCGACCGCGAGCGGCAGATCTACCGCGAGCGCGGCATCCGGCGGGTGCGTCGAGCTAACGGTCTGAGCCGGTACATCGTCGACACCGACCTAGAGTCTGACGCCTATTGGGGCGACCTCTACGACAAGTTGACCTCGCCGCGGCGGGGCGGTCCCCGATTTGTGAGCGAGGCTGACAAGGCATGGGCCGACGCCATCGCCACCGACGAGCGCAGCGTCGAACAGTACGTGCACGACGCCATCACCGAGCTGCTGCGCATCGGCACCCGGGTCGACGTCGCCGACAAGACAAGCCACATCGTCGGCTCGCGCGAACCATCGGTGCGCGTGCTCGTCACCGCTTCAGCTCTGGAAACCGGTGTGGGTGCGGGGCGCATCGAAGGCGCAGACATGCCGGTGTCGATTGCGACCGTCGAGCGCATCGCCTGCTCACACGGAACCGTCGCACTCGCCTTCGACGACGACGGTCAGGCGCTCAACGTCGGCCGAGAGCAACGGCTGTTCACCACCCGACAACGCGTCGCCCTCGCCGCACGCGACGGCGGCTGCATGTTCACCGACTGCGATAGACCGCCCGCCTGGTGTGAGGCACATCATGTCGAGTATTGGCACCGAGACGTGGGCAAAACCGACGTCGCCGACGGCATATTGCTCTGCCGATACCATCACCTCCTCGTGCACAACAACGACTGGACCATCACGCGCGACGCCGAAGGCTATTGGCTCACGCCACCCATCGGTGCTGACGAAAAGCAGCCAGAGCGGCGACTCATGCGATCGCTCAGTGCTGCCCTGCGCGACCTCATGCGCGAAACGGCGTGAGCCTAGGCCCGGCGGCAGCGGCCGGGTGCCCAGGCCCACCAAAGGCAGTGTCGCGTGCCCCCGATAGACTTCGGCAATGTCCAGTTCTACCGACCGCCTTGTCTGGATCGATTGCGAAATGACCGGGCTCGACCTCGGCACCGACGAACTCATCGAAGTCGCAGTCGTCATCACCGACTACGACCTCACCGTGCTCGACCCCGGCTTTGCCGTAGTTGTTAAGCCCAGTGCAGCGGCGCTTGAACAGATGAACGATTTTGTGTGCGCGATGCACACCGAAAGCGGCCTGCTCGACGAGCTTGATGCTGGAGTCTCACTCGCAGAGGCCGAGGAAGCGGTGCTTGGCTACATCCAGAAATTTGTGGCGGCCCCGCAGAGCGCCCCACTCGCCGGCAACACCATCGGCACGGATCGCGCCTTCCTCAACAAGTACATGCCACTCGTCGACGGCCACCTGCACTACCGCAGCGTCGACGTGTCGTCGATCAAAGAGCTCTCGAAGCGCTGGTATCCGCGTGCATACTTCAACGCGCCAACTAAGGGTGGCGGGCACCGGGCGCTTGCCGACATTCTCGAGTCGATTCGTGAGCTCGAGTACTACCGCAAAGCGGTGTTCGTCGCCGACCCAGGGCCGACGAGCGACGAAGTGCATGCGATCTCGGCCGCTGTCGTTGAGCAGTTTTCGCCGCACCTGTAATACACTCGATGGGTTGCCCGTTCGCGCGAACGGAGCAGCACCATGGTGGGCGTAGCTCAGTTGGCAGAGCGCTGGCTTGTGGAGCCGGATGTCGCGGGTTCGAGCCCCGTCGTTCACCCCAGTGAAATGCGGCCGGGCCTAGTGCCCGGCCGTTTTCATATGCGTCGCCAGTTAGCCCTATGCAAAACTTGGGCAATGACACAAACGCTCGAGCGGGTTGACGTCGACGAGCTCACGGTTCTCGATACGCCGTGGGTCGCGATCGTGTGGAATGACCCGGTCAACCTCATGAGTTACGTCTCGTACATTTTTCGCAGCTACTTCGGATTCTCGCGCGACAAGGCCGAGGAACTCATGCTGCAGGTGCACAATAACGGACGCGCGGTCGTCGCAACTGGCAGTCGCGAAGAGGTGGAGCGCCACACCGAGGCAATGCACGACTTCGGGCTGTGGGCAACCGTGCAGCGTGACGGCGCATGATCCCGTTCGAGCGCACAGCAATCGGCGCCGCGACGGCGAGCTTCACCGAGCTCGAACGCGAGTTGCTCACCGACCTCGCGACGCAGGTGATCGAGCTGCTGGGTGAGCCGCCGGATGCTGAGTTCGCCGGCATCGGAGGCGGCGGCGCGTTGTCTACCGACCCGGCGATCGCCCGACTGCTGCCCGACGCCTACCGCGACGACGCAGAGGCTTCGCGCGAGTTTCGGCGGTTTACCGAGAACTCGCTCGCGGCGCGCAAGGTCGCCAATGCGCGAGCCCTCATCGGTGCGCTGGCCGAGAGCGGTGAGATTGAGCTCGGGGCAGACACGCAGCAGGCGTGGTTGCGGGCGCTGACTGACATCCGGCTGATTATTGCTAGCCGGCTCGGCATAGAAAACGACGACGACCCACACTACGGCGACGAAGCAATCGGCGTACGGGATGCCGACTTGATGATGCGCGATATCTACGACTGGCTTGGCATGGTTCAGGGCTCATTGATCGAGGCGATCGAGTGATCGACTTGTCTGCTGAAGAATTTGAGCAACTGGTGATCGCTGAACTTGACCTCCTGCCCGACGAGATGATTGACGGGATCGAGAACGTCGTGTTCGTGACAGAGGACCGTCCAGAAGACGGCTCGCTCGACCTGCTCGGGCTCTACGAGGGCATCGCGCTCACCGAACGCGACCAGTACGGTTTCGGCGAACTGCCCGACCGTATCGTGCTGTTTCGCGAGCCACTTCTTGCCAGCGTCGAGACTATCGACGAGCTGCGTGACGAGATTCACGTGACCCTCGTGCACGAGATCGGGCACTACTACGGCATCGATGACGAGCAACTGCACAACCTAGGCTGGGCCTAGCGTCAACCTCCGCGATGCTCTCGCGCGTCGTGCCTATGTAAGCCCCCCGCTATGAAAGGCAACCCCGTGAACAAGGCAGCAGCGCTCGTTATTCCGGCAGTACTTCTCTTCAGCCTCAGCGGCTGCTTTCTGCTGGGTGGAGGCAGCGGGACTGGCGACGCTGACTCCGACTCCGACGGTAGCGCAGGAGGCGACGGCCGTGGGGGCGGCTCGACCGCCTGCCTTATCGACAAGAACTGGCAGCTTGACGTGCAAGATGCAGCAGAGAAGCTCGGCGAGCAGCTCGCCTCGAACGGGCTCACCGTGATCTCTGCGACCGGCGAGGGTACGCAGGAAATTTTCTTCGACCAGGAAGGAATCGCAGGCTCTGCCTCCGATCTGACTTACACTCTCGTCGTCGACATGACTGACGGACTACTCATGACCATGACCCAGCACCACGAGGGTGCGCCGGGCGGCAACTGGGCTTGGGAGGGCGACTCGGAGTCGACCATTAGCTTCAGCGACTGGAGTTCTGACTACACCGTCACGACCGACACCTCGATCAACGGCACCGCTGCCCCAACTTCTGTCGCCCCCATGGGCGGCGGGCTCGACGGCCAGACGATGACCGTATCGTGCGACGGCGACACCATGGAGACCCAAGCCGCCGGTAGCCCGTTCGTGCAGGTCTGGCACGCAGTCGACTAAAGCTGCAGGCGACTAAAGCCGCAAAGCAATCGCCTCGGCCGCCGGCAACACATCACTGCCGTCGACCGTGACGTCGGCGAGTGCGCTCGGGTTCTCTGCGCGCTCGTGCTCGTCTTCTTGAGCGGCCCACTCGTGCCAATGGGCCGCGAAGCTCGGCTCGCGCGCGAGGGCGCGAGCCTGTCGAGAGGCCGCGGGATGCTCGACCCACACCGCGAGGTCGGCGAGTTGGCGGGTCGCCCGCGTGAGCGCACCGCTGCCCTCAACAATGAGCGGCAGCGCCGGGTCGAACTCGTGCCATTCGGCGGGCGTCGACGTTGCCCAATCCCACCGCTGCCAGCGATGCTCGCGCAGAATCGTCGGCAGCGCCCGGCTCGCTTCTGCGAGGCCGCCCCAGCCACGGTAGACATCGTCAAGGTGCAGCACCTGTGCACTAGGAACGGCGGCGAGCAGCGCGGCGGCTAGATCAGATTTACCAGAGCCGGATCGGCCATCGATGACGAGAATCATGCGCTGCCCAGAAACCTCGCGACGCGATCGCTCGCCGGGTGCTCGCGCAGCTGGGTCATGGTGCCGAGCTGCAGGATGCGTCCCTTGTCCATCACCGCGACGCGGTCGGCGACGACGGCCGCCTCATCCTGATCGTGGGTGACCATGATCGCTGGCGTGTGGGTGTCGGTGAGAATCTGACGCAGATCGAGGGCAAGCCGTTCACGCAGTTCACGGTCGAGCGAACTGAGCGGCTCGTCGAGCAGCAGCATGCGCGGGCTCGCGGCGAGGGCGCGGGCGAGGGCGACGCGCTGCTGCTCTCCCCCGCTGAGCTCGGTCACTCGCCGCTTCTCGAAGCCGTGGAGGCCGACGAGATCGAGAAGTTCGGCGCTGCGGGCGGTGGCGGCGTCGGTGCGGCGATCACGCATCCCATAGGCGACGTTGGCGGCGACGTCGAGGTGGGTGAAGAGCTGTCCCTCTTGAAACATGAGCGCGAAGCCCCGCTGGTGCGTCGGCACAGCGGCGAGGTCTTGGCCGCCCCAGCGCACGCTGCCTGTGTAGAGCTCGAGGCCGGCGATGGCGCGCAACAGCGTCGACTTGCCAGAGCCCGACGGGCCGACCACGGCGAGCACTTCGCCTGGTGCGAGCTCGAACGTCGCGAGTGAGACCGCGACAGTGTCGCCGAACCGCACGCTTAGGTCGTGAACCTCAAGTGGCATCAGAACGCTCCAACTTTGTTTGAGTGCAGCCGCTCAACCGCGGCGATGACCGCAACCGTGACGCCTGCGAGAACCACCGACGCCGCGAGCGCCATACCGAAATTCTCTCCCCCCGGCTGCCCGATCAAGCGATAGATCGCCACCGGAAGCGTCGGACGGTCAGGCCGTGACAAAAAGCTGGTGGCCCCAAACTCGCCAAGCGCAACCGCAAAGGCGAACCCGGTCGCGGCAAGAATCGGTCGGCGCGCGATCGCGAGGTCGACCGTGCGCAGCACACGCCACGGCGACGCGCCGAGCGCTGCGGCGGCTTCACGCATACGCCCATCGACACTGCGCAGCACGGGCAGAATCGTGCGAACCACGAGCGGCATCGCGATGAGCGCTTGCGCGATCGCCACGAGCAGCGGCGAGGCGCGCAGATCGAACGGCGGAGTGTTGAGGGTCACCAAGAAGCCGAACCCGACGGTGACGGCGCTCACCCCGAGCGGCAGCATGAGCGTCGCGTCGAAGACCTCGAGCGCGCGGCGACCCTGAGCCGAGCGCGGGGTTCGCGACAGCACGACGCTCGCCACGAGCCCGATCGCCACGGCGATGAGTGTCGCGCCCGCGGCCATCAGCAGCGAATTGCCGAGCGCAACCCACACCGTGACCACGAGGGCATTGCGGCCGCCGGTTGTTCCAAGCGCAAGATAGTTCGCGAGACTCGGCGCCCCGTCGACCTC
>JANONY010000235.1:0-2108 GCA_031421055.1 Actinomycetes bacterium
AACGGTTGCCCATGCGTCTTCGCCCCGCGTTGCCCAGAGGTACAACCCGGCCTCGCTCTCGTCGATGCGTAGTCCCGCTCGCTCGACCGCGGGAACCAGAGCCGCCCGCCGCGCAGCGTATCGCGCGCGCTGTGTCGCGACGTGTTCGTCGTCGCCGAGGGCGACGACCATCGCGGCTTGCACGGGTGCCGGTGGGATGAGTCCGATCTGCTTTCGCACCTTGAGCAACTCGCCGATGAGGTCGCTGCACCCGGCGACGAACCCCGCCCGATAGCCGGCAAGGTTCGACTGCTTGCTGAGCGAATAGACCGAGAGCACATGCTTGCGCTCGCCTTCGATCACACGAGGGTCAAGAATCGATGGCGCCTCGCCACTCCAGGCAAGTTCTGCATAGCATTCGTCGTTGACGACCACGGCGCCGAGCTCGCGGGCACGGACGACCGCTGCGCGCAGCTCATCGACTCCGGCTACCCGACCGGTGGGGTTGCCTGGCGAGTTGAGCCAGACCAGTTTCGTATTCGAAGGCCAGGCGGCAGGGTCGTCGGTCGCGACGACCGTGGCGCCGACAATGGCCGCACCAATTGCGTAGGTCGGGTAGGCGACTGCCGGGTGCACCACGACGTCGCCGCGCCCCAAGCCGAAGAGCAGCGGCATCAGCGCAACGAGCTCTTTCGAGCCGATGGTCGGCATGACGTTGGCAACGCCCAGATCGTGAACGCCGCGACGACGGGCGTACCACGCGACGATTGCCTCGCGCAGGAGAGGGGTTCCGGCGGTCTGCGGGTACGCGTGAGCGTCGGTCGCCGCAGCCAGGGCCTCGCGAATGAGGGCCGGGGTCTCGTCGACGGGCGAACCAACTGAGAGATCGACGATGCCGTCGTGGTGCGCTCGAGCCGTCTCGGCGAAGGAAGCAAGCGAATCCCACGGAAAATCCGGGAGCGCGAGGGCCACCTTAGTGAGCGGTCTCCTGCGGCGGGAGGGCCGCAATCACTGCGTGGTCCATGTGGATCACGCCGACCTTCGAGGCGCCGCCTGGCGAACCGAGTTCGGCGAAGAACTCGACGTTGGCCTTGTAGTAGTCCGCCCACTGTTCTGGCAGGTCATCTTCGTAATAGATCGCCTCGACGGGACACACCGGCTCACACGCACCACAGTCGACACACTCGTCAGGCTGGATGTAGAGCATTCGGTCGCCCTCGTAGATGCAGTCGACGGGGCACTCGTCGATACAGGCACGGTCTTTGAGATCGACGCAAGGCTGAGCGATGACGTAAGTCACTGGATCGAGGATCCTTTCACAGTGGAAGAACTCTAATTCTATCCACGACTTCGCGGCCCCTCCGCCACTGTTGCCGCAAATGAAGTAAGGTAAGGCTTACCAATCTTTCGCCCCAAACTTTCGGACTACAACTGTGCTCGCAAACTTTCTCATCGGCCTGCGTGAGGGCCTCGAAGCCGCGCTTATCGTCGGCATTCTCATCGCCTACGTGATCAAGATCGATCGCCGCGACGTGCTCGCACGCGTCTGGATCGGCGTCGCAATCGCGGTGACGCTCTCGCTCGGCCTCGGGGCGATTCTCACCTTCGGCACCTACGGGCTCCCGTTTGAAGCCACCGAGATCATCGGCGGATTGCTCTCGATCGTCGCCGCGGGTTTTGTTACCTGGATGATTTTCTGGATGCTGCGTGCGGCCCGCGACCTGTCGAAAGGACTACGTTCCGAGGTCGACAGCCACCTCTCCGGAGCCGGCTGGGGACTCGTGCTCGTGGCATTTCTCGCGGTCGCTCGCGAAGGCATCGAGACCGCCTTGTTCATCTGGGCGGCCGTGCGCGCGAGCGGCACGACGGCGCTACCGCTCACGGGAGCCGCCCTCGGCATCGCCGTCGCGATCGTGCTCGGCTACCTCATCTACCGCGGCGCGCTGCGCATCAACCTCAGCAAATTCTTCATCTACACCGGCCTCTTCCTGATTATCATCGCGGGCGGGGTGCTCGCGTACGGCGTGCATGATCTTCAGGAGGCCAACGTGCTGCCAGGCCTCGGCTCGCTCGCCTTCGATGTCACCGCGGCTATTCCCCCGAGCAGTTGGTACGGCACCCTGCTCAAG
>JANONY010000236.1:0-4224 GCA_031421055.1 Actinomycetes bacterium
GACGGCGCGATCGCGCTGGTCGAGGGCAGCGCAGAGTGGTGGCGAGTGCGCGCCGACGCCCGACTACTCGTGGTCAACGACTGGTTGCGCAAGCGCTGGATCAAGCGCAAGCACCAGACCGTGCTGCAGACCTGGCACGGCACGATGCTCAAGAAAATCGCAATCGACCGACCACGACAGGCGCTGCGCGCGAAGCTCGCCGCGATTCTCGAGAGCAGACGATGGGATGTGCTGCTCTCGCAAAACCCGCACAGCACGACGGTCTTTCGCTCGGCCTACCGCTTCCGCGGACCGATCTGGGAGGTGGGCTACCCGCGAAACGACTCGCTCAGCGACGCTGACGGCTCCGCTATGAGGTCGAAGTTGGGAATCGCCGCCAACACGAAAGTGCTGCTCTACGCGCCAACCTGGCGCGACGACCACCTCGCACACATCGACCACCTCGATGTCGCTGCGTTCACCGATGCACTCGGCCCCGGCTACGTCACCCTCATTCGCGGGCACTCGCGCACCCTGCGCCCCGGCCGCGACCTGCACGCCAGCAACGTGCTCGACGTGACTGG
Source organism: Actinomycetes bacterium (assembly GCA_031421055.1). Taxonomy (GTDB): domain Bacteria; phylum Actinomycetota; class Actinomycetes; order Actinomycetales; family Microbacteriaceae; genus Conyzicola. The sequence continues at coordinate 564 of JANONY010000236.1, forward strand.
CTACCCCGACGTGACGGATCTCTTTCTCGCCGCCGACGCGCTTGTCACCGACTACTCCTCTGTCATGTTCGACTTCTCGGTCACGGGCAAGCCGATTTTCTTCTTCACCCCCGACCTAGCGCACTACCGCGAGCGGCTGCGCGGCTTCTACTTCGACCTCGAACAAGTCGCACCCGGTCCCGTGGTCAACACGGCCGCCGAGTTGGCGAGTCTCATTGCCGACCCAACCGTTGCGGCGCAATACGCCGGGCGTTACGAGGCCTGGCGCACACGATTCAACCCTCACGACGACGGCACGGCAGCCAGCCGCGTGCTTGGGCGACTCGTCGAGCTCGGCGCAGTTCGCTAGATTTCAGTCCGGCTCGTGTCGACGGTGTCGCGCGCCCCGCGCAGCACACCGATGATGAAGCCAATGCCCCAGCTCAGGTGCATGGTCGGCAGTACCACGATGAAGAACCAGCGGTCGCGCCAGTTGTCTGATCGGTCGCCGATGAAGGCGAGCCAGAGCACGAGCAGCACGTACGAGATCGGGCCGAGGTAGAAGATTGAGGCGATGATCGTCCACCAGCCGTTGACGATCGGTGAGAGCTGCAGCGCGAGCAACACAACCGAAAAGATGATCGAGAGTACGAGCATCGGCGGCACGAAGAACCGCCACGGGTTGCGGCCTTTGTAGCGGCGCACGAGCTCACCGCGCCAGATGCCGGTCGCCAGAAACTGGCGGCCAAGCTTGGTCCAGCTCTCGCGCGGCCAATAGGTGACCTTGAGCTCCGGGTCGAACCACACCGTGTGCCCGGCCGCGCGGATCCGCAGGTTGAGCTCCCAGTCTTCGCCGCGCCGTAGTGACTCGTCGAAGAGACCCACCGCGTCGAGCACCTCGCGGCGAAAAACGCCCAGGTACGCGGACTCTGCCTCGCCCTCGACCGCTCCCCCGTGGTACCGCGCGCCGCCGAGGCCGAACTTGCTGTTGTACCCGCGGGCGGCCGCCGCCTGAAACGGGGTCTTGCCCCGCGCGAGCATGACGCCGCCGACGTTGGCTGCTCCGGTTCGGTCGAGCGTTTCGATCGCGCGGGTGGTGTAGCCCGGCTCCAGCTCAGAGTGCGCATCGACGCGAACGATGATGGGGTGGGTACTGGCGCGGATCGCGAGGTTGAGTCCGACAGGAATATCGGCCGCTGGGTTGAGCACCATGATGATGCGCTTATCGGCATCCGCAAGTCGTTGAACCAGCTCTGTCGTGCCGTCGTTCGACGGACCGACGGCGAGGATGACCTCTTTCTTGCCCGCGTAATCCTGAGCAAAAACGGTGCGCACCGCACTCTCGATGTACTTCGCCTCGTTGAGTACGGGCATGATGTACGAAACCCCGGGAAGGGTGCCTGCCGAGGCGGCCATGTAGTCCTAAGCAAATCGTGTGATTGGTCGGTCGAGCCTACCAGCCGACATGGTTGAGGCCCGGGATCGCGAACGCACGACCCGGGCCCCACTCAGACTCTCGCTAGAGTTTCAGCTCACCCAGAGTCACTGTTACGTCGCGGGTCTTTCCGTTGCGCACGTAGGTCACGGTTGCCTCGGCACCGGCTGCGAGCGAGCGCACCTGCGCGGTCAGATCGGTCTTGCCCGTGATGCGGATACCTTCGAACCCGGTGATCACGTCGCCGACTTGCAGGCCGGCCTTGTCTGCGGCTCCCCCGGCGACAATCTCTTGGATGCTCGCGCCGACAGTTGCACTTTTCGCTGCCGCCTCGTCTTCTGTGACGTCGAGCACGGAAGCGCCGAGCAAGCCATGGGTGGCCGAGCCCGTCTGCATAATCTCGGTGGCAATGCGCTGAGCGAAGTTCGACGGAATCGCGAAGCCGACGCCGATGCTTCCGCTCTGTCCACCCCTCGAACTACCGGCGGATGCGATGGCGACGTTGATTCCGATCACGTTGCCATCGGCGTCGAGAAGGGCTCCGCCCGAGTTGCCCGGATTGATCGCTGCATCGGTTTGGATCACGGCCAGCGTGATCGTCGTGGTCGGGCGACTCGGGCCGGTGCCGCCGTCTTGGTCAAACTGCCAAAAATCAAAGGGGCTCTGGCCGGTGTCGCCGCCGCCGTTGTCTTGCTCTGAACCGTCGGGGGCGGCGGACGAGGCGACCGAGATGCTGCGGTTGAGCGAGCTAACGATGCCGTTGGTAACGGTGCCAGCGAGGCCAAGTGGCGCACCGATGGCAATCGCCGTGTCTCCGACGTTGAGGGCGCTCGAGTCAGCGAATGTCGCTGGCACGAGGTCGGTGACGTCGTCGACCTTGATCACTGCGAGGTCAGCGATCGGGTCGGTGCCGACAATCGTTGCGTTGAACAGGCGGCCATCGCTGGTCTGCACCGACACCTCGGGTTCAGCGCTTGAGCCGTCGAGCGTCACGACGTGCGTGTTGGTGAGGATGAAGCCGTCGGCAGTCAGAACAACGCCAGAGCCGGTGCCGCCCTCCGAAGAGTCCGACACCGAGATGGTGACGACCGATGCCGCGGCCTTGACTGCGACTGCGGTGATAGTGGTGGCATCCGCCGGGTCGTTGACATTGATGGTCGACGGCGTCTGCGCCGTTGTTCCCTGCTCACCGCCGTTGACCGACGTGGCCCAGAGAGTGACCCCGGCACCGGAGACGCCGCCGACGAGCGCCGCGACGGCGATCGCAGCAACCACGTGAATCGAACCACCGCGCTTGGCCGTCACGCTCAGGGCGGGGCTGAGCGGCGCGGGTGCAGCGGGCGCTGCTGGCGCACTTACTCGGCTTTCTGCGGCGGCGCGCTTGGCCGCGGGACTCGGGCGCGCAGGGGCGGGCTTGGCTGTCTGTGGTGCGATTTCGGAGTCGGTGGATTCGGTTGACTCGGTGTTCTCCGTGTTCTTTGTGTTTTCGGTGTCCTGTGGCATTGGTGCTCCTTCCAGCGGTATGAGCATCCGCCTCGAACCTGAAGATTTTTTATGCGTCGGCTGTGAGCACGCTGCCGCATTTCAGGTGCGATTATTTAGCAGCCCGGCCCGGTTCGTGCGTTCGTGCAGTCCCGCTCGACGAGCACCGTTTTCGCTGATCCAACTGTAGCGACGAGTCGGTTCGCCGGCAGCCACAGCACCCCCGCGATGGGCTGCCACCCCGCGCCAGCGAAGTTGTACTCTGCCCGATAACTGACAGTCAGATCGATGTAATAGGTGCCAGGCTCGGCGTAGATGTGGCTCGTCGCGGTTCGATCAAACTCGGGGATGCGTTGCGCCAGCCACGTCGACCCCGGCGTCGTGCGGGTGGCCGAGTGGCCATCACCGTACTCCCACGACCAGCGGATGGGCGTGAACCTCACCTGCGCCGGGTACCCGAGCAGCGGCCCACTCTGCACACTCGTGCCCCCGGTGGCGTAGAAGTTGGCGTCGAGGCCAACCACGAACCACCCGTTCGGCTCCATGTGGTCGACCGCGGGTGTCGGCCGAAACCCGATCAGGTCGCTCAGCGCCGGAGTCGGCAGGCCGACCACGGTGAACTCGCCCCGGCACGTGCCCAGCGCCACGCAGGGGTCGGGCGGGGTAACAGTTGTGCCGCCACTGCCTCCTTCCCCGCCGCCGCCGTTTCCGCCGCCCTGGGTGCCGTCGAGCACCGCCTCATCGCCGGTGATGGTGCCAGTGACG
>JANONY010000237.1:0-10977 GCA_031421055.1 Actinomycetes bacterium
TCGAGCGTCGCGCTAAACAGCATGCGCTGTCCGGTCTGCGGCGTCTTGTCCATGATGCGGGTGACGACCGGCAGGAAGCCGAGGTCGGCCATGTGGTCGGCCTCGTCGAGCACGGTGATCTCCACCGCATCCAATGTGACAAAGCCCTGCTTCATCAGGTCTTCGAGGCGGCCTGGGCACGCGACGACAATGTCGACGCCAGCCTTGAGTGCGGCGACCTGTCGCTGCTGGCTGACGCCGCCGAAGATGGTCGTGCTCTTGAGCCCGTACGCCTCGGCGAGCGGGTCGATGACTGCGGTGATCTGGGTTGCGAGCTCGCGGGTCGGAGCCAGCACGAGCGCGAGCGGCCGACCGGCGCGGCGTTGTCCGCCGGCGAGCTTGCCGCCGAGGCGCGAGACGATCGGGATCGCGAACGCGAGGGTCTTGCCGGAGCCGGTCTTGCCTCGACCGAGCACATCCCGGCCGTTCATGGTGTCGGGCAGGGTGTCGACCTGGATGGGGAATGCCTCGGTCTTGCCCTGTGCTTCGAGCACAGCGACAAGGGGGGCAGGCACGCCGAGCGCGCCGAACGTGGTGGAGATTTCAGACATGGGTGGTTCTTTCATGCTTGGTGCATCCGATTGGTATTCGGATGAATTGGCGAGAGTGACAGTGGCCACAATCGATCGCCGAGAAAGTATCTACGAGCCCTTTTGGATAAAGGGCGAGAAGAGGAAGCGTTCAACGACGCAGGCAAACCGTCGTGGTTTGCAGGTAAGACAAGAGTAGCAGACGACGTCTGGGGGCGGCTTGCCGCACCCCCTCCACTGGGGTAGTCGACGGAGTTCAGCAGTGCGCGCCGCCTCCCTAAGCTAGGCATGTCTAGCACTGTGTGCGGCGCAATGCGCTCTCGTGTGTTCGTCCAGCCCGAAATCCCGATGCACTGCGTTTCACCCGAGGAACCACAATGCTTTCGCTGCGCCGCTCGTCCCGCTCGTCCCCTTTCGGTGGCGGCGTGCTTGTAGAGCGCAAACGCGCTCGGGCGATGGTCGCTTCCGGCATCGCGCTCATTCTCGTCTCCCCGTTTCTCGCGGCGGTGCCTGCTGCCGCGGCCGCGCTGGTTCCGGTAGTCATTGACCTCGCCAAGATAACGACCGCGCCAATCGACGGCACGGCCGGAGCGAACGAAACGGTGACTTTCGAGTTCACGATCACCTGTTCGTCGACCCAGTCGGACTGCGTGAATCTCGCGTTGATCGATTCTTTTCCAGCTCCACTCGTCTTCGACTCGGTCAGCCCGAACGCCAGCTACACCAGTTCGCCGGCACCCAATGGCTTCGTGCTGAACTTCATCAATCCGCTTGATGAGGGCGGCCTCGGCCTCGTCGCCGGCGAGACCGTAACCTTCCAAGCGATTGGCCATGTCGACGGGAACGTCGACGCGAGCTTCAACGGTGTGACGGTCACGAATACGGCGTTCGCGACGGTCGACAACCCCGACTCGTCCACCCAGGCGTCGGATGACGTAGCCATCGTCGCCCCGCTCGTGATCCAGTCGACCATCAGCAAGTCGGTTTCGCCCTCGACCATCACCGGCATTCTGGGGGTACCCGTCGACTTCATTCTCGGCGCAAGCAACACCTCGAACACGGAGGTCGACACTCTCACCATCTCTGACCCCGCCGACGCCGCGTTGCCGACCAACGCTTATGAGTACCTCGAGATCATCAGCCTCAGCAACGTGCTGTTTCCCGCCGGGTCGGATCGCGTGCAGGTCGACTACTGGAACGGAACCACTTGGAACAATGGCACTCCCTCGGCCACGGCGGTGCTTTGGTTCCCAAACAGCCAGGGACTGCGTTTTACCTTCTCTAGCAGCAATCCGGCAGTGAAAATCGCGCGCAATGCCGTCGCGGCCGTCACCATCAATACTCTGACCACCGCCAGCGTCGCGGGTCTCACCGTGCCGTTTGTCGGTCACAACATCGCGAGCTCTCAGGTGATGCGCGGCACAGATCGTGGCGCCATCGTCTCGGTCGACGTGCCGTTCACCATCAACCCCGCTGCGATCCGGCCGCGAGCTACCAAGCTCTTTAGCACAAATGATGTCGTTGGCGGCGAGAACCTCACGGCAACGCTCACCGCTCAAAACTCCGGCGACTTCGATCTCGCGAAGCTGAGCATCACTGAGCCAGACCCTGACCCGAGCTCGGCGACACTCGCACAACAGGGGCTCGAGTTTCTCGCGATCGACCAGTCAAACGTGTTCTGGCCGACTAGTGCCGACTCTGTCGCCGTGACCTATGCCTATAACGATGCACTGGTGTCACCGCCGATCAACCGCACCACGCCTCGCGACACTCTTCCCGCGCCAGACCCGCTGCGCACAGTGCTGGGATTCACCGCGGTATTCACTAGCGCTGCTGGCATGCAGCCTGGCGAGTACGCCACGATTCCCTTTGTTGCCCACAGCGTGGTGACGCCGGTGGATGCGCAATCGACAAACGTCATTCGCGTCGACGCAGAGACACGCAACGGGCTCACCGCTTTCGACACGGCCTCTGATGACCTAGTTCGTCGCAATTCTCGCATCGCAACATCGGTGAACAAGTTCTTCTCGCCGTCGAGCCTCTTCGCCAATTCTGGCGCGCCGACGCTGTTATCGCTGCAGTCGCAGATTGATCCACGCCCCACCGCTCCGCTCGACACCGGCGGCTCCACTATCGGGGCAACGACCTTCATCGTCGCTGACGCCGATCAAGACTTCTGGCAACGGTTCAACGCAACCGCGATCGTGGCAACCGAGGTTCCTACCGGCGCAACACTAGAGATCCGCTACTCAACGGACGCTGGCGCCACCTACCCAGGCACACAGCAACTGCTTGCTCCAACCGCCGGGGCTGCGAGTGTGACGTTCCAGATTCCTGCTGGTTTGTACAACAGCATCAACGGCATCCAGTTCATTTACACTCCGACGACGCCGGGCGAACTGCTGCCTCCAGGGTTCAACGTGCAGCCGAATATCAAGGTGCAGCTGCGCTCTACGCTTCGCGGCACGAGTACTCCGGTGATCGACCCGCTCGCAACGGCAGACCAGTTGGTCGAGAACACCGGCACGACCTACGTAGAGAACGACATCACGCTGCAGAGCGACAGCGCCGCGGATAACGCAATCATTACCCTTCGCCCGCTCCCCCCGGGGGGCGGACCCGGCTACGACATGTTAGAGAAGCTGTGGCAAGACGTTCCGCAGACCAGCCTCAAAGCCGTTCAGGCTCGGTCAAGTCAGCAGGCCACGGCAACGATTTCGTGGGGTACCGCGGGCCAAGAGTACGCATCCGTCGTCATCAGCGACACATCGGATGACGCGAGTACCTCAGCCGACGACCCAACACTGGCCGCGGTGAGTGGCACGGTTTACGAGGCCTTTGACCTCGTGAGAATTCCGGCAATCACCCCAGCGATGGACCCGTACCTCGAATTCGACGCTATCTCAGCGGTGCAATATTACAGCTCGGTCACCAACCAGTGGCAGAACTTTACCGGCGACCCCTGCGCGGCGACCGCCTGTTACGGCACTTTTCCCGGCTACACGCTCTCAACCGCGGAGCGCGCCGCCGCTATTGGCGTTCGCTTCATCTTCGTCGAAAACCCGAGTCGCTCGGCTCCGACTACGGCAACGTCGCCGCTGATCGGATCCGGTGTCGCAGCAACCATAGACACCGACCGCGATATCTACCTGACGTTCCAAGTGCGCGACACCCTGCGCTCAAACTCGAGCGTTCCAGTGCTCGGAGCCACGCGCGAGCAGCTCTACAACACCGCCAACTTCGGGGAAGTCAACAATGTCGCGGGAATCCAAGCTCGGGATGCCGCTGACGCGAGCCTCTGGGCCGAAACCGACGACGACCAAATTCAGATCATCGACACCTCGCTCAATGTGCTCGTCGACAAGACGTGGGTCGACGGTCCACTCGGGGTGCCGCCGGTCGGCACGGACCAGGCCCTCTTCCCGGTCGCACTCATGACGGTCAGCGCTCAGAACGCCTCGGTCGTGCCAGTGAACGAACTTCGACTCGACGAGCCGACGGGCGGGCTAACACCGTTCGACTATGTCACTCTCGTGCAAATCGAGAAGCTCGTTGGCTCGACTGACACGACCTCGCAAGTGGTGCTCACCTATGCCAACGCCACCACGTCGGCAAACATCGACATCGACGACGCCCTGCTTCTGACGCCTCTCGACCTTCAAGACGTGGTCGGCATCAGTCTGTCGCAGACCGGACGCGTACCGGCGAGCGCGATCATTGGCCTGAGGTTGCACACTCAGCTGCGCGAGTTCATCCGCGGCACGGCGACCCGAACCTCGCCGACCATTGTCAATAACCAAGTGACGGCAACTGTCATCGACCCGGGCGGGACAACGACACCTCCTCCCGCAACCGCGCCGAACAACACGGTCTCTGCCATCGACACGGCCACCCTCGCCATCGAAGCGTGGAACTACGGCGTCACCGCCATCAAGAGCATTTCGGCCAGCACCGCGGAGTACGGCCCGTCGACGTCAACCTCGACAGTCGGCACCGCGACGGTGAATCCGACGACCAGCAGTGACGGCGTGCCGCAGACGGCGGCGATCCAATACGACAACGGTGAGCCCAACTCTTCGCTAGCAGTTGTCTCGCTCAGTGGTCAGCCGACAGGCAACGTGCGCACGACCCATCTGGTGCTTCAGGATGACGCTGCGACGTTCTGGAACGTCTACAACTTTGTTTCGCTCAACACCACCCCACTAACCGATACCCGCAAGCGTGTGCAGGTCGATGTTCTGCTCGAAGAGAGCGTCAGCCACTTCGGAATTGTCTACGACACCTTGACGCCTGGAACAATCTCGACCATCTGCAACGGCGACGCTGGCAATCCCGACTGCTGGGTCATCGGCACGCCGGGCACGGCGCCGACGCTTCCAACTATGCCGAGTGGTGCGGTTGCCGCCGAGATTCGCGGGCTGCGCTTCACCTACACGAACGCGGATGGCTCTGCGTGGGAGCGCCCGTACAACCCCTCGTTCACGGCGGCCTTCACGGTCGACCGCCGCGACTTTCTCGTCTCGCCAAGCACAGAGCCAGTGCCGTCAACCCACTTCAGCTACACGGCTGCCGCTCCGGGTGAGAGTCAGATCGGCGTATTCACGAACGAGGTCGCGGTCACCGCGGCAGCCAGAGCGGTTGGTGCACCGCTCACAGATGCTCCGCTCTGGAGTGCCGACGCGGCGGCTGCTGCCGAGATTCGATTCCAGCATCTTCCAGCGCGCGTGAAGATAAAGAAGGCTCCGGTCGGGGCGCAATCCCTCGCGACCGACATTCCTTACCGCATCGTTGTTACCAACACCGGTGGCTCGCTCGACCGCCCGCTCGGCGAGCTTGTGGTGACCGACAGACTGCCAGTCGACATTTCGGTGCTTCCGGTTGAACCGCAGCTCGTGGTGCCGAATGATCCTGACACCGGCACTCCCTACGACATCGACAGCGTGGTGAGTGTTCGGGTCGCCGATGCCTCCAATACAACTCAGACGGCCCCGAGCTTTACTACCGACCTGCTCGCTGTTGACGGGGATCACCAAGACATTGTTTTCACCTTCGACAACAACTGGGTGCTGCCCCGCCTCTGGACGCTGACGATCTCTGCGCGCTTGCAGTTCGCTCCACAGCTCGACGCAGGCACCAATGTCGTGAATACGGCGACGGTCGTTGCCGACCAGCCGTTCGATACCTGTGAGTACTTCGTCAACAACGGCACGGCAGCCGAAGTGCCGCAGAGCCAGGTCGCCACCTGCTCGTCGTTCACCACGGTCTACCCGCTCGCGAGTGCGCCGGTGACGATCGTTAAGGGCGTTCGCGGCATTGATGCGGGCCCGCTCGACACAAACGGCGTGCCGATCGAAGAGACACCGGGCAATCCCTACGACGACCTCGGTATCTTGAAGACGGTTCCAGCGAGCAGCGTTACCTGCGATGCTCCCAACGTCTCGGTCGGAGTCAGCGCTGAGTACTACCGGTACCCCTGCGTGCCGATCACGCGACCAGGCAGCACCGAAGAATGGGCGAGCACGTTCACCAACGGCGGAAACATCGGGCTGACCCGCATCGTTGCGATCGATGTTCTGCCGGCACCGACCGACCGCGGCGTCATCGTCAACGAGGCAAGGGGATCCAAGTGGACCCCAACACTGAGCACCTACCCGACGCTGGTGAACCTCCCCGCCGACGCGACGTACACGGTTTTCTACCTCACCGACCGAGCGATTTCGACACAGCGCTGCAACGGTGCCGACATTCAAGCCACGCTCGGAATGACGCCGTCGACGAACCCGCCGATGACCACGGGATACCAGCCCTGCTATACAAACCCGGCCCCGATTGACTCGGTGGCCAACCGTAATGTTGCGTGGACTGTCTTGCCGAGCTCAGCGAGCAGCGCCCTGCTCGCTTCGGTCGTTGCCATGAAGTTCGACATCTCGATGACAAACGCGTCGCCACTAGCGCCAGGCAACAAGCTATCGATCGTCTACCGGTCGATCACCGCGGCTGTGCCAGAGGTCGCTGAGACCGGCGCCTCGGTCAACAATCAGTCCATTGCCTATAACTCGATTGCCGCAGCGGCTGCCGGCTACGACTCGACCCTCAACGCGACGGTACCCAACCGCTTTGTCACGGAGCCGCGCAAGGTCGGTGTTGCAATGGCGACGGGGTCACTCGAGCTCAGCAAGAGCGTGACCGGCAGCGCGGCGTCCTACTCGCAAACGAACTTTCTCATCAATCTCGACTGCGTGTCTGCCGGGGTGACGCTGCCACAGCGCACCGTCTCTGTCGCCAAGAACGCCGCACAATCAACCGTCGTACGGGGGCTTCCGCTGTATGCGGAGTGCGCCGTCTCTGAGTCGAGCAGCTACAACCAGAACCCGAATACCAGCTCCATCACGCCGTCAGTAGTCTTCGCACAAGCTCCCGAAACCGCGGGAATCGAGACCATCCGCGACCCGAACCCCGTCTTCGGCCCGTCCCGCCCAGATATTGAACTTTCGACCGTGCTCAACAACTACCCCGTCACGACGATCACGCTCAGCAAGACCATCAACAACAGCGGCGCGCTCAACGGCGAGGGGCCGGGCGCAACATCGGTGATGCCGAATGACCTTCGTTTCTCCATCGTGTGCCAGTTCAACAACGGCAGCTCAGTTGTGCAGAGCTTCAGCCAGACCGGTATCTCGCTCGATGACGGCGAGTCGTTCACCACGGCAGCGAGCCCGGGTATTCCCGTTGGGTCGAGCTGCACCGTGACCGAGACCAGCCGCCGCGGCGCTCAGACGACGACCCATGTAGTTACTGTCGGGGGAGCCTCCGGCGCGCCAACATCTGGCTCGGCGACTACCTTCACCGTCGACGACAGCGGCAACTCCGTTGACTTCACCAACATCTACAACGTTGCGCAACTGACGGTCAACAAATCGGTGCTCGGTGCGTGGTTCACCGACGCGGTTGCCCCCGGTGAAGAAGCGCACACCGTCGGCCCATTCACCGTCAATGTTGCGTGCACCCGACAGCTCAACACCGGCGCTGTCGACCCGACCTATGCGGCATCCGTGATTTTCAATCCAGCGGTAGTCGGCGGAATGAACCCGCACACCTTCAGCAACATCATTCAAGGATCGAACTGCACCATCACGGAATCCGTCACTGGCGGCGCAACCACCGTATCCATCAGCGGCGGCGGAGTGGCCAACAACATCTCGGGAACCACTACGTCGCGCACGGTGACCAACACCTTCAGCGAGGCATCGCTTTCAGTAACAAAAGACGTGCACACCGACGCCGTTGACGTCAACGGTGATGTTGTTTACCTCGACGCCCCGTACACCGTGCTCGTCAATTGCATCTTCCAGGGCGATGTTGTCTACGGCACCGGGTTCCTGTCGAGTCCCACAGGAGACATGACGCTCAGCTTCACTGAAGCCGAGCTTGGCAACAGCAAGATTCACACGGAGACCATCACCGGCCTTCCGGCTGGCGCATCGTGCTCCGTTACAGAATCACCAGCACCAGCGATGGCAGACGACATCATCATCAACTGGACCGCCGGCGACGGACCCGACGGCAACACCACTCCCGACTCTGGAACGTCGAACGGCACGAGTGTCGTCGTCGTCCCGCTCATCGCTGACGGTCAGGCCACGGGCAACGCCGCCACCGTGAACAACTACTACGGCGTCGGGCACATCACGGTCGAAAAGTCGCTTCGTGGTTCGCCCTCGGTGCAGTTCGGTACCGGGCCGTTTGTTATCCACGTCGAGTGCGTCTCTGGAGCCATCACGACCTACGACGGCGATATCTCGCTGCCGCTGGCAAACGGCGCGATGAGCTTCACCATCGACAATCTCGCTGACGGCTCGGTGTGCTCGGTTGTCGAGACCAACTTCGCCGATACGGGTGCAGACGAACTCGTCTACATTGACGCTTTTGGCGCCACCGACGACGGCGCCGGCATCGACGCCATGGACGCGGACCCCATCGTCACGATCGAGAACTGGTACTACAGCGGCTCAGTAGAGGTCACGAAGACCGTCGACGGACTCGGCCAACCGCTGTACGGTGCCGGCCCGTTCGAGATTCAGCTCAGCTGTGTGCGGGATGTCAACGGCACCCCGGTAGCGGTAACCGTTGCTACCGACACGCGCACGCTCGACCCGGCGACCCCGTCGTCGATGACCACGAGATTTACAGGTCTGCCAAACAACGCCGTGTGTACCCTCGTCGAGACAGACGACGGCACCGCGACCGCAAGTGAGATCACTGACGGCACCACGACGGTGACGGATGTCGCAACCGGCTTCACCTTTACCGTCGACGCCGACAGCGTGACCACCACGACGATTGACCGCGTTCAGCCGGCCCTCGACCTCACCAACAGCTTCGACCTCGCCAGCCTCAGCGTCAGAAAGGACGTCAACAGCAGCGCTGTAGACGGCAATGGCGATCGCATCACGTATGGTCCCTTCCCGGTTATGGTCGACTGCACCTTCCAAAGGAACGACGTCTACGCGCTCGGCTACGACGCGCTTAACCCGATGCAAAACAACCTGATTGACGGAGTCGACTGGGCGCTCACTGGGTTGCCCGCTGGCGCGGACTGCACCGTGACAGAGACTGACGATCTCGACGCGGTCGGTACCACCGTAGAAATTGTCGAGTCGTCGGGAACGCCGGTGATTACGGTCGCCACCTCTGGCACCATCACCCTCGGCCCTTCGGCCACGACGAACAGTGCGACGATCACCAACTCCTACGACGTTGGCAGCTTGGAGCTTTCCAAAGTCGTCGACGGGCTTGCGCGTGACGATTGGGGTACCGGCGACTTCACGGTCACCGTGCTCTGCGAGCTCACCGACGCTTCGGGTACCAGGACTGTCTGGGACGAAGAGTACGTTTTTGCCCTCGCCGATCTCGGGCCTCTGCTTATCGAAAACCTGGCATCAGGCACGGTTTGCACCATCGAAGAGACGACGACGGGCACGGCAACCTCGACTCAGATCGACGTCGACGGCACCACAACCCTCGGCATAAGCGCGACGGCGGTGATCGCCAACGACCGAGACCCGGTCGAAGTTATCGTCACCAACACCTTCGACTACGCACGGGTGAGTGTCACAAAGTCGCGCACCGGCGCTGGCACTGCTCTCTACGGTGCTGGCCCGTTTGAGGTGACGCTTGTGTGCAGCTTTGACGGCAGTTCGACCGCTATCCCCGGAGGTGCCACCAGAGAACTTAGTGCGACGAACCTCTATTTCGCGAGCTACGACGACCTGCCTGTTGGTGCAGTTTGCACGATCACCGAGACCAACTCTGGCGGCGCCAACACGGTGACACTCACCGACGGTGTAATTGCGGTTGCGTCTGACCTCGACATCGTTACCGCCTCAGCCACGACTGACGTCACAGTGACGAACGACTTCGAGGTCGGCTCGCTCAGCGTTGATAAAGATACGACGGGCCTCGGCTCGTTCCTCTATGGCGACGGTTCGGCCATCTACGGATCGCCCGGTTACGAGGTAACGCTTGAGTGCGAGCGCGACATCGATGGAGTCGCAACAGCGGTCGACTTCCCCGGAGACCCTAACCAGGTGCTCGATGGCGCCAACGGCTATAGCTACACCTACAACGATTTGCCGGTGGGCGCGGTGTGCCAGATCTCAGAGACGCGGAAGGGCTTCGCCACCGTGTCGACGGTTGGCGGTCCGGTCACGATCACCCCGGATCTCGTGGGCACCGTATCGATCAACGTCATCAACGACTTTCAGCTCGGCACTCTTGCCCTCGAAAAATTCACGCTCGGGCTCTTTGCGGCACGTCACGCCGGAGAAGAGTTCGAGGTCGCGGTTGAGTGCTGGTACGACGTCGACGGCACACCAACCCAGGTAATTCCGATTGCAAACGGTGACACCAGAACGATTCGCGCAGGGGAGATCACCGAGTTTGAAGATCTGCCAGTGCCCGCAGAGTGCACCTTCGAAGAAACAGAGGATGGCGGCGCCGACATGGCCATCTATAGCGTGGCGAGCGTTCCCATGCTCGGTTCGACGCTCGCCGTCGCTGAGGGCACCACCGACGTGGATCTCGGCAACCTGTTCACCCTCGCTCACACGGGTAGCGATGCCGACGTTTGGATTATTGGCGCACTGCTAACGCTCATCTCTGGGGTCGCGCTCGTAGCGGTGGGTAAGCGCCGCGAGCGCGTGCGCCTGGTTATCTAAAGCTGGGAGCCAAGCGGCGAAGACCGAAAGCGCGCCACTGCCAGAACAGCCAGTACATTGGCCAGAGCAGCGGCGTTGCTAGGCCGGCACTGTACGACAGTTCGTCACGATAAAGCGTTCGCCCGCCCTCGCTTGGGGCGATGGCAATCTGGTGTCGCCAGCGTGAGACTATCGCGAGCTGGCCGCTCAGC
>JANONY010000238.1:0-6583 GCA_031421055.1 Actinomycetes bacterium
GCATGCTACGCACGCTCGACCCGGGCACCATGGGCGGCGACGAGGGATTCTGGTTCCGCCTCCTCATGCTCACCATCACCATCGGCGGCCTGATCGTCGTGGCGAGCCTCATCGGTATCATCTCTGGCGCGTTCGACTCGAAGGTCGAAGAGCTTCGCAAGGGCCGCTCACGCGTGCTCGAGACCGAGCACACCCTCATTCTCGGATGGAGCCCAAAGGTCTACCCGATCATCAGCGAGTTGATTATCGCGAACGAATCGCGCGGCAAGACCGCCATCGTCGTGCTCGCGGATCGCGACAAAGTCGAGATGGAAGACGACATTCGCGCCCGCATTCCGAAGACCGGAAAGACCAAAATCATCGCTCGCTCTGGTGACCCGATGGACCTCACCGACCTCGAGCTTGCGAGCCCACACACCGCCCGAAGCATCATCATTCTCGCGCCAGACGACAGCACCGACCCCGACTCGGTCGTGGTGAAGACCGCTCTCGCGCTGACCAACAACCCGCGCCGTGGCGAGAAGAAGTTTCACATCGTCGGCGAAATCAAGGACCCCGGTTACATGGAGGCGGCCCGCCTGGTTGGTCGTGACGAGGCACACTGGGTGCTCTCGAGCGAACTCATCAACCGCATCACCGTGCAGAGCTGCCGCCAGAGCGGACTGAGCGTTGTCTACTCCGAGCTGCTCGACTTCGACGGCGACGAGATCTACTTCGTTGAAGAGCCGAGCCTCGTTGGCGCGAACTATCTCGACGCGCAGATGTCATTCGCCGACTCCACTCTCATCGGCGTCGTCAGCGGCGGCACGGTGCAGCTCAACCCGCCAGCAACTAGGGTGGTGGCGGCGGGCGACCAGCTCATCCTGATTGCCGAAGACGACAGCGTAATCAAGGTTGCGAGCCGCGGAAGCTCTGACGCGAGCCTCATCAGCTTGTCGAAGATTCCCGCGGCCAAGCCAGAGCGCACCCTCGTGCTCGGCTACAACTCCGGCCTGCACGGAATGCTGAGCGAGCTGAGTGAATACGTCACTGCCAAGTCGAGTGTCACCGTCGTCGCCGATGTGGAGGTGCCGGTGACCGAGAAGTTCACGAACATGCCGGTGACAGTGCAGCGCGGCGACTCCACCAGCCGCGCGGTGCTCGAGAAGCTCAAGGTTGAGAGCTTCGACCACATCATCGTGCTGGCCTACCGCGAGAACCTCGAAGTGCAGCAAGCCGACGCGAAGACGCTCATCACGCTGCTGCACTTGCGCGATATCGAAGAGAAGGCGGGCGTCGACCTCAACATCGTCAGCGAGATGCTCGACGACAGAAACCGTGAACTTGCCGAAGTCACCAAGGCCGACGACTTCATTGTCAGCGACAAGCTGATCAGCCTCATGCTCTCGCAGGTGTCAGAGAACAAGGAGCTGACGGATGTCTTCGACACCCTGTTCTCGAGCGCCGGCAGTGAGGTCTACCTTCGCCCTGCCGCGCAGTACATTACCGCGGGTGCGACCACCGACTTCTACACGATTCTCGAGTCGGCCTCCCGTAAGGGCGAGACCGCGCTTGGATACCGCCTTGCTGCCGACGCGCGCGACGGCGGCAAAGCGTACGGCGTGCACCTCAATCCACCGAAGTCGGCGAAGATCAGCTTCGTCGAGGGTGACAAGCTGATCGTGTTGGCTGACGCATAACCGCGTGCGCCTAGCCGACTACGCCGGTACCGCCCACTCCCAACGGGTAATGCCTGGGTCGAGGTCGGTGACACCGCCGGGCGCCCACGACACGCTTGCCGTGTCGGTGCCCATGTCGAGCACGATGACGGCAGAGGTTGTGGTTCCGGCGACCAGTTCGTCAGGAAACTGTTCGGCCGCTGGAATACAGTTGACGCCACCGTCGGTGTTGTTGACT
Source organism: Actinomycetes bacterium (assembly GCA_031421055.1). Taxonomy (GTDB): domain Bacteria; phylum Actinomycetota; class Actinomycetes; order Actinomycetales; family Microbacteriaceae; genus Conyzicola. The sequence continues at coordinate 1,897 of JANONY010000238.1, forward strand.
TGACCGGCCGCGGGGTCTGCTGAGTAGCCGATCCAGTCGGACTGGTTCATGCGCAGCGGCACCGCAGAATCCATGATGGTGAGGTAGTCGGCGGCGAGGGTCAGGTCGATCGCGACAGCGATGAACTGCCCGTTCTCTGCCGAGACGATCTCGTCGACCGGGGCCGTGCACTCGAACGCTGGCGTGATTGCCGTGACGACGAACGTGATTGCCGGTGTCTCGCTATCGGCGAGTGGAATCACGCCGGTCTCACCAACGGCGAGCGGAACACCGCCGTTGGTCGTCAGTACCGTGCCGTCATCGGTGACTTGTCCATTGCCCGAGTCTTCAGCGCCTCCGCCAAGTTGCGCGATGACCAGCGGCATGCCGTAGATGATGAGGGCGGCGGATGCGACGGAGCCGATGATCGACAGAACGATGCCAGCAACCGCCTTGCCGCGTCCGACCGGGCCGGCGCCTTCGCGGGCAAAAGCAGCCGCCCGCGAGAGGCCGATCACGCTCAGCACGAGCCCAATTATTCCGGCAACCGCAGAGAAGATGAACGACAGAATTGCCAGGACTAGGCCCGCGTTCGCGGCTCGGTTGTTCGGCGGCTCGGTGTACTCGTTCGGCTCCCACGACCCGAACAAACCAGATTCATCATCGGCCGGAACTGAGGCGTTGGATGGCATTCCGGTGTCGCCCGTGCCCATTTGGCCGAATCCGAAATCGAATGATGACGGGGGATTAGGCATGCCGCTCTGCGCGGCCTGCGGTTGGCTCGTGACCGGCGCCTGTTGCTGCGTCGGTTGCTGCGCCGGTTGCGCAAAAGGTCGCTCGTCGTACGACTCGCGCGCAGGCACAGCGTCCTGCTCGTTCGGAGCCCGGTACAAGTTTTCGGGGTAGGGGTTCTCGGCTGGAGGTTGGTAGACCGCCTCCTGCGCTTGCGGCGCAGCAAACACGGGTGTCTCGAACGCAGGTGTCTCGAACGCGGGAGGTTGGTACACGGGTTGTTCGGGCGCCTGGTAGGCAGGCTGCTCGAAGACGGGTTGCTCAAACGCGGGCTGTTGGTAGGCGGGCTGCTCGAAGCCGGGCTGTTGAAAGGCGGGCGCCTGGTAGGTCGGCTGCTCAAAGACGGGTTGTTCAAAAGCGGGCTGTTCAAACGCCGGTTGTTCAAAAGCGGGCTGTTCAAACGCGGGCTGTTGGTAGGCCGACTGTTCAAAGGCGGGCTGCTCAAACACCGGCTGCGGCGACGACTGCGGATTGGGGCTCGCGAAGTTTGCGTACGGATCTGCCTGCACGGGCGGCGTGTACGGCACCGGCTCCGGCGTCGGCTCGACGGCCACCTCGGGCGTGTTGGTGTGGGTGGTCCACCCCGCCCCATCCCACCAGCGCTCGAAGGGTGCGCCATAGGGATCGGGGTACCATCCGGCAGGGGGAAGTGCCCCCGTGGTGTCGGTCATTCGGTGGTGCCTCCGTGTGGTGATGAATCGGTTAGCTCAACGAATCCTAGCGGCCAGACTTTCGAAGAAACTTAGGGCGCTAGACTTGCCGAGGCCAATTTTGAAATTGTGCCGTTCCGGGGCGTAGCTCAGCTTGGTAGAGCGCTCGGTTTGGGACCGAGAGGCCGCAGGTTCGAATCCTGTCGCCCCGACGCACACGATCACAGAATAAATCAGGAGAGATCCATGGTCACGACCACGGTAGAGAAGCTCCGCCCCACCCGCGTGAAGCTGAGCATTTCGGTTACACCAGACGAGTTGAAGCCCAGCATCGACCACGCCTACGCGCACATTGCGAAGTCGGTTAATATTCCGGGTTTTCGCAAGGGCAAGGTGCCAGCACCACTGATCGACCAGCGCGTCGGTCGCGAAGAAGTCCTCAACCACGCTGTCAGCGACGGCCTCGACAAGTTCTTCCGCCAGGCGGTTGCCGACGAAAAGATCCGCACGCTTGGTCGCCCGCAGGCTGACGTGGCCGAGTGGCCGAACGTCAAAGACTTCTCAGGCAACCTGCTCGTCACCGTCGAGGTCGACGTACGCCCAGAGTTCACGATCCCCAAGTACGAGGGCCTCAAGCTCACCGTCGACGCTGTCGACGTGTCGGCCGATGACGTCAAAGACGAACTCGACAACCTGCGCAGCCGCTTCGGCACCCTCGTCACCGTCGACCGCCCGGCGAAGAACGGCGACTTCGCCCAGCTCGACCTCGTTGCCAAGATCGGCACGACCGAGGTTGACGCGGCGAACGGCATCTCTTACGAGGTTGGCTCAGGCGAGCTGATCGACGGAATTGACGAGGCGCTCGACTCGCTCAGCGCCGGCGAGACCACCACCTTCGAGTCGGTGCTTCTCGGTGGAGACCACGAGGGCGAAACCGCACTCATCACCGTGACTCTGACCGCGGTGAAGGAGCGCGAGCTGCCAGAAGCCGATGACGACTTCGCCCAGATCGCGAGCCAGTTCGACACGATCAAAGAACTCAAGGCCGACATCAAAGAGCAACTCGCCAAGTCGAAGGCTTTCGGCCAGGGGGCTCAGGCGCGCGACCAGATCGTCGATGAGCTGATCAAGCTCGTCGAGATTCCGGTGCCTGCCAAGCTCGTTGAAGACGAGGTGCACCGCCACCTCGACAACGAGAACCGCCTCGAAGACGACGAGCACCGCGCAGAGGTGACCGAGTCGAGCGAGAAGACGTTCCGCGCGCAGATCCTCATGGACGCGATTGTGGAAAAAGAAGAGATCAAGGTCAGCCAGAACGAGCTGACCCAGTACCTCGTCCAGGCGTCTGCTCAGTACGGCATGGAGCCAGCCGAGTTCATCCAGGTGCTTGATAAGAACGGCCAGATTGCCGGGATGATCGGTGAGGTCTCGCGCGCAAAGGCGCTAGCCGTCGTGCTCGGCAAGGCCAAGGTCGTTGACTCCAAGGGCAAGGCCGTGGATGTGTCAGAGTTCGCCGCCGCCTTCACCAGCGACGATGACTCCGATGTCGCCGCGCTCTTCGCGGGCTCTGACACTCACGACGATCACAAGGGCCACTCGCACTAGTTCGCGCGCATGAAGATCGCCGCGATATCAACGTTGGCGCGGCGGCCGAGCAAGTAGCGACCGATTGTTGTGTTGACGCGATTGCGCGCGCCATGCATGACGGTCGGCGGTGCGTTACGTCGGTCGAGCGTCTTGAGCGCGAGTTTCACGACGTCGGCGGGTGCAGCCATGGCGCCGAAGCGATTGTTGCCGTTGCCCGCGACGTCGAAGAACTCGGTGGCGGTGGCGCCCGGGCACAGGCACAGCACACCGACTCCGCTCTTCTTGGTTTCGTACCACAGCGCCTCGGTGAAGCTCAGCACGAAGGCCTTGGTTGCGCCGTAGACGGCCATCGTCGCCAGCGGCTGGAACGCGGCGGTGCTCGCCACATTGATGAGTGCGCCGCGACCGTGTTCGAGCATGCCCGGCAGAAAGGTGCGCGTCAGATCGACGAGCGCCCCGACGTTGAGGTCGATCTCTTCACTGATGCGCGCCGGGTCTTCGTTGATGAACCGCCCGCTCGTGCCAAAGCCCGCATTGTTGACGATGCTGTGCACGACGATCTTCTTCTTCGCGAGCGTTTTCGCCAGTTCAACGGCTGCCCCGGGCTTCGCCAGGTCAGTCACAATCGTTGTGACTTTCACGCTGCCGCGCAGCTCTTCGGCTACAGCATCGAGCCGGTCGCCGCGACGGGCCACAAGCACGAGGTTGGCGCCCCGCGCGGCGAACTGCCGGGCGAACTCCACGCCGAGTCCGGCGCTCGCGCCGGTGATCAGGGCGGTCGTGCCTGTGTAGTCGACTGTCATGCGTCTTCTGCTTCCTCGTCGCTGGTGCGCTGGGTGTGAGGGTTGAGACGAAAAAACCATTTCGTCGCGCGCGTCCGAAAGCGCTGGGACAGCAACAGAGCGAGCGCAAGCCCCACGTTAACGGCGATAGGCACTAGCAAGCTCGCCGTCAGCACCGAGAAGTTGGTGAGCCTGGCAAACGGAACGAATAGCACGGCGTAGAAAGGGTGCGACCACGGCAATCCAAGCAGCAGGAGGGGAAATGTCCAGAGCGCTTCGCTCTCGTCCCGCCTGAGCACGACATAGCTCGCACTTGCAGCTAGGGCCAATACCACGAATGCACTCGCCCAGTACTGGAGTGCCCTGGTGCGAGGCGTTGGCTCTTCGGCTCGGAACGCGAATTCCGCGGGGCGATCCATGACGAGAACGAAGGACGCGATGGAGAGTGCCATGAGTGCGACCGCAACCAGAATCTGTGCCCACGAGACGAGGGCGCTAGCGGTGCTGCCCTGAAGTGACAAGGTCACCAGCCAGACGACGATGCACAGGTAGAGCGCCGCGTGAACCGACGCGAGGTGCTGCGCAAGCGCTCGAGTCGCGTAGCTGCGTTGGTGACGCAACACGAGCCATGCGTTCAGCGTCATCGAACCGAGCAACACAAAACCGAAAGTGCTGGCCACTGCCTTGCTGAGTGAATCCAGCTTGCAGTCGGGTATGAACTGCATCAGCGTCAGCACGCCCACGAGTAACGCCAGCCCCGGCACCAGCGACCAGAACATGATTCGCCCAAACGTCACTCGAGCTCCTCCGCGTACCCGGCGACCGAGGCGCCGTAGTGCGACAAGTGCGGCGCGAGGGTGTCGAGCGCGACCGTGAGCGCCTCGGTGGTGCGGCCCG
>JANONY010000239.1:0-6679 GCA_031421055.1 Actinomycetes bacterium
CTCCTTGGGGTTCACAACGCGATATATCGCGTGTTGCTAGAAACACGATATATCGCGAGTTGCGCGAGCGCAAGTCCGCCTCAAGAGTCGCGGCGCCCGCAACTCCTGCAATTTCGCGCGCTCCCGTCGAAAAACGGCCAACGCCGGCCCGAATCGAAAAATTTGCAGGAGTTATGCGCGGAAGGACTTCGCCGGCAGCACGCCCTAGACCGAGACGGCAGCTACCGCGACCAGAGTGATCACGCCGGCACCTCTTCTCGCGGTGACGGTGCCTCGCGAACCCGAAGCAGCGGCAGTGTCACGTTGACCATGGGGCCGATCAGCAACGCAAAGGCGACGGTTCCGATACCGACGTTGCCGCCGAGCAGCCAGCCGATCGCGAGAACGGTGACTTCGATCGCGGTGCGCACGATCCAGATTCGCCAACCGAACCGGCGGTGAATGCCGGTCATCAGCCCGTCGCGTGGGCCGGGCCCGAATCGTGCTCCAATGTACAGACCGGTCGCAACCGCGAGCGCGGCGAGCCCACCAGCGAACACGAGCACCTGCTGCCAGAGCACGGTGACTTCTGGCAACACCGTCAGCCCACCTTGCGCCGACGTTCCAACCAGCAGCACGTTGAGCACGGTGCCGATACCTGGCTTCTGGCGAATGGGAATCCAGAGCAGCAAGACGAGGGCGCCAATGATGTTGGTCACCCATCCGAACGGAATCCCGGTCTGCTTGGCCACGCCCTGCGAGAGCACATCCCACGGCGGCACGCCGATTCCGGCGCGTACGAGCATCGAGATGGCGAAACCGTAGAGCACGAGGCCAACGAGCAACTGGATGACGCGGCGAGCCATAGTGGACCAGGTTGGGGAGGGCATGCCCACATCCAATTGCATAATTGGCTTTCACGTATAGAGCCAATTCTGCTACGGTGGCCGCATGGTCACCATTTCTGCACGCATTTTGGCCTCAATGCTGCGGGATTGGCGCGAAACCAGCGCTCGGCCGGCCTATGCGGCCTTGGCTGACCGCATCCGGCTGCTCATTTTGGATGGCCGCATCCCGCTCGGCACGCGAATTCCGGCAGAGCGTGACCTCGCGGCGCAACTCGCAATCAGTCGCACGACGGTGAGCGCGAGCTACGCAGAGCTGCGCGAAGCCGGCTACCTCGACAGCCTTCGCGGCTCTGGCAGCGTCGCTCGCCTGCCGCGCCGCGCGCCGATTCCGTTCGAAAGTTCAAGCGCCGGGTTTCTCGACTTCAGCAAGGCGACGCTGCCTGCGATACCTGCGGTGGCAGAAGCCGCGCGCTTAGCAGCTGCAGAACTTCCTGCGCACCTCGGCGATGCGGGTTTCGATCAAATTGGCATCGTCTCGCTGCGCCAGGCGCTAGCCGATCGGTACACCGCACGCGGGCTGCCAACCGAGCCTGAGCAGATCATGGTGACGATCGGTGCCCAGCACGCGATCGCTTTGCTCGCGCGAACCCTGCTCAGCCGTGGCGACAGTGCGCTGGTCGAGAGCCCGAGCTACCCGCACGCTTTCGAGGCACTGCGCGGCACGGGTGCCAGGCTCGTTCCCATCAACGTGACAACAGAAGACGGCTGGGATGAGGCAGCGCTAGAGCAGGCGCTGCAGCGAACCAGTCCAGCCCTCGGCTATCTCATGCCTGACTTTCACAACCCGACGGGTCGCTCGATGTCGGCCGCCCTGCGCGAGAAGACGCTGGCTCTCGCGGAACGGCAAGGCACTGTCATCGTGGCCGACGAGACGATGGCAGAACTCGTCATCGATCGGGCGGAGTCGTTGCTTCCGGTTGCCGCTTACGGGCCTGCCATTCTTATTGGCTCGGTCGGCAAGACGGTGTGGGGCGGGGTGCGCATTGGTTGGATCCGCGCGGAGCGCCAAGTCATCCAACGGCTTCTGCGTGCACGCAGCGCGGGAGACCTCGGCACTCCAGCGCTCGAGCAACTCGTGGTAAAGAATCTTCTGCCAGAGATGGACGAGATTCTTGCCGTGCGCCGCGAGCAGTTGCGCGTCGGTCGCGACTACCTCGAGCGGTCGATTGCTCGAGCCTTTCCTGAGTGGCGCGTGCCGCATGTCGACGGCGGTCTCACCGCGTGGATCAACCTAGGCGCACCGGTGAGCTCGCAGCTCACACTCGCTGCGCGCGCGGAAGGCCTGTTGCTCGCGGCCGGTCCCCGGTTCGGCATCGATGGGGCGTTCGAGCGCTTTCTGCGCATGCCGTTCGGCTATTGCGCGGAAGAAACCGACCGGGCGATCACCGCGCTGGGCGCAGCGTGGCAGACAATTTCGCGCGGAGCGTTCGTAGAACAAGGCTTTCTGGCCGACGTCGTCTAATCCCTCGGGAGTACAGCACCGCGGGTGCCCCTGAGGTACTTTCGAATGAGGCACAAGGGTGTGCGCGTCACACCACTCGTAATCAAGGGACTTTCGTGCACCTGCTATCCGTGTTCAGCTTGCGAAACCGCGCGCTCATTGCGCTCATCACCGTCGTCATCGGCATCTTTGGCGCGGTGTCACTGAGCACACTCAAGCAAGAGCTGATTCCCTCTCTTTCGCTGCCGAACATCTTCATCATCACGGCGTACCCTGGCGCTTCGCCAGAGGTCGTGAACAATGACGTGAGCACGCCGATTGAGACCGCGATTCAAGGTGTCGCGGGGCTTGAAGGCACGACCGCGACATCCAACACGAACTTCTCGTCGATCACCGCCTCGTTTGAGTACGGCACCAACATCGCCACCGCAGAGCAGAAAGTGCAGTTGGCGATCAACCGGATTAAGACCCAGCTGCCAGACGACGTTGAGCCCCAAGTGCTCACCTTCAACTTCAGTGACCTGCCGGTTGTACAGATCGCGGTCAACAGTTCGCTCGAGGATGCTGACCTCGCTGCGGTCATCAACGGCTCGATTCTCGCCGACATCCGCAAGCTCGACGGAGTCGCCGACGCCACGCTTCTCGGCGCCGTCACGCAGCGGGTCACCATCACGCCAGACAACAAAGAGCTCTTCGCGCTCGGCGTTAGCACGCAAGACATCCGCAGCGCCCTCGATGACAACGGCCTGCTATTGCCCGCCGGGTCGATCACCGAAGATGGCAAGACTCTGACGGTTCAGGCCGGGGACCGCATCACGTCCGCCGACGAGATTGCGGGCCTTCCACTCGTTGGCGCTTCGAGCTTTACGACTATTGGCGACATTGCCGAGGTGGAGGTCGTCAATGACCCCGTCACCGGAATCTCGCGCGTCAACGGCGAGCCCTCGGTGACAATCGCCGTCACGAAGTCACCGGACGGCAACGTTGTGTCTGTGTCGAAGCTCGTCAACGCGGCCATTCCGGACCTCGAGGCGTCCATCGGCGGCGACACGACCATGACGGTGGTATTCGACCAGGCGCCGTTTATCGAAGAGTCAATTCGTAGTCTGTCGATTGAGGGCGGCCTCGGCCTGCTCTTCGCCGTCATCGTGATCTTTTTCTTCCTTTGGTCGTTCCGTTCGACAATCGTCGCCGCCATCTCCATCCCGGCCTCGGTGCTCATTACCTTCATTGGGATGTGGGCTTCGGGCTACTCGCTCAACATCATCACGCTCGGCGCCCTCACCATCTCGATTGGTCGCGTCGTTGACGACTCCATCGTGGTGATCGAGAACATCAAGCGACACTTCTCTCTTGGCGAGAGCAAAGGGGATGCGATTCGCACCGCCGTGCGCGAAGTCGCCGGCGCGATCACCGCCTCCACCCTCACGACCGTTGCGGTCTTCCTGCCGCTCGCGCTCGTCGGCGACATTACGGGCGAGTTGTTCCGCCCGTTCGCCTTGACCGTTGCGATCGCGCTCGCCGCGTCGTTGTTCGTCTCGCTGACGATCGTGCCAGTACTCGCGTACTGGTTCCTCGGGCGTCGCGCGAACGCGGTCCCTGCATCCCCCGCGGCAGAGAAGGTGACGCGACTGCAACGCGGATACTTGCCCGTGATCGGATGGACACTCAAGCGACCCGTCCGGACGATACTGGCGGCCACCCTCATCTTGCTTCTGACCGTTCCGGTCGCCGTGTTCGGGCTCAAAACCAACTTCATCGGCGACAGCGGGCAGAACACTCTGACCGTTCGGCAGACCCTGCCGCTCGGCACGAGCCTCGACGAACAAGACAAGGCAGCCAAGAAGCTCGAGTCGGTGCTTGTCGATCTCGAGGGCATCGACATAGTGCAGCTCTCGCTCGGCAACAGCGGCAGCTCATTGCGCGCAGTGTTCGCGGGCAACAGCGGTGCCACCTTCTCGCTGACAACCAACCCAGACGTTGACCAGGTGACACTGCAAGCCGAGGTGCGCGATGCCGTGGCCGAACTCGACGACGCCGGAGAAATTACCCTCTCGGCCGCGGGTTCTGGCTTTGCCTCGAGCAACATCGCGATCAACGTCACCGCCAATTCGGATGCCGACCTGCGCGCGGCGTCGGCGGCGATTCTGAACGAGGTGCGCGACCTCGATGTCGTCGCTGAGGCCACGAGCAACCTCTCGGTTGTGCAGCCCTACCTTGCGGTCACGGTGGATCGCGAAGCGGCCGCCAAGGCCGGGCTCAGCGAGATCGCGGTGGGCGGCATTGTCACGGCGGCCATGAACCCGAGCTCAGTCGGATCCGTCGTCATTGACGAGAAGACGCTCTCGATCTACATAAGAAACATCGAGGCTCCGACGACGGTCGAAGAACTCGAAGACTTCACGATTCCCACCAGTAGGGGGCTCGTGCCGCTCACCGACCTCGCGACGGTCGAAGAAGTTGACGGGCCTTCGAACGTGACGACGATCAAGGGAATCCGCAGTGCGACACTGACCGTCACTCCCGGCACCGACAATGTCGGGTTCGCTTCGATCGCGGTGTCGCAGGCGCTCGGCACGGTCGACCTCCCCGCTGGCGCGGAGGCGAAACTTGGCGGTGTGTCGACGCAGCAGACCGAGGCATTCTCGCAACTCGGCCTCGCGCTACTAGTCGCGATCCTCATCGTCTACGTCGTGATGGTTGCCGCCTTCAAGAGCCTCCGCCAGCCGCTGCTGTTGCTCATCTCCGTACCGTTCGCGGCGACCGGCGCTATTCTGCTGCAGGTTGTGTCTGGCATTCCCCTCGGCGTTTCTTCGTTCATCGGCTTGCTCATGCTTGTCGGCATCGTGGTGACCAACGCGATCGTGCTCATCGACCTCGTCAATCAGTACCGCGTGCGCGGCTCGAGCGTGCGTGACTCGATCGTGCAGGGAGCGTCACGGCGACTTCGACCGATTTTGATGACCGCCGTCGCGACGATTGCCGCGCTCACCCCGCTTGCGCTCGGTGTCACCGGCAACGGCGGGTTCATCTCGCAGCCCCTCGCCATCATCGTGATCGGCGGACTCATCTCGTCAACCGTGCTCACGCTCGTCGTACTACCGACGCTGTACTACTTGGTTGAAGGGCGCAAAGAGCGCAAGGCCACGCGCGCGGCTGCTTAGACGGCGAGGGCCTTGGCGAAGCAGATGCTGTGCTCGCCGCCGACGTATTCGCCGAAGATGTTGATGCGCTCGAATCCGTTGCGCTCGTAGAAAGCGATGGCGGCGGGCTGCAGGGCCCCGGTCTCGAGCTGGAGCCGCTGCACCCCGAGGTTGCGAGCCGCCGCCTCGAGCGATTGGAGCAGTTGGTCTGCGAGGCCGGTGCCGCGGGAGTCGGGGCGGATGAACATGCGCTTCACTTCGGCATAGCCGTTCTTGAGAACTATCGCTCCCATCCCGACGGCCGTGGTGTTTTCACGGGCCACGATTACCGTGACTTCGGGCCGCGACAGCTCTGACACGTCGAGCAAGTAGTTGCCCTCTGGCGGGTAGAGGGCCGCGTGAAAGTCATCGCTGAGCTGCAGAAGTTCGAGCACGCCCGGCGCGTCGGCGCGTTCAATCGAGATGTTCATGGCTTTTCGAGCATACATAGGGTAGCGTTGCCGAGTCGGCTCAAGACAGCGTGAATTGTCACGCATGGGTTTGTAAGTCTAGAGGCCGGTTTTCCAGCAAATCTGTTGGAGAAAATCACACTTGTATGTGAAGGCCTCGGTCAAGGACTGCCCGGGATCGCAAGAAGATGCATTGGCGTGCGAACGCTGGTGCGCGCTCTGCCATGCATAACGAAAACCCGGAAAGCACCATGCCTACGTATTCATCAAATCCAGGTTCTAAGCCGCCTGCAACAGGGCGCGATAAGAAGCCCTTCAAGGCCGCAGACCGCAATGGGTCAAAGCCGGGATCACGCAGCGAAGGCCACCGCGGATTCCACGGTGATGCACCCGTCGCCAAGAAGCGCTGGACCACGGATGACCGCGCGGCCCGCACCGGCGACCGCGCCGCCTCGACCGATCGTCGCCCCAACTGGGCGCCGGCCGATAAGCCGGCCCGCCCGGCCTATGGCGACCGCACAGCCTATGGCGACCGCACAGAGCGCCCCGCCTACGGTGACCGCGCTGCTCGCACCGAGCGCCCCGCGTACAACAACGACCGCCCGAGCTACGGCGACCGCCCGGCTCGCACGGACCGTCCCGCGTACAACAACGACCGCCCGGCTCGCTCGTATGACGAACGTCCGGCCCGCAGCACCGAGCGCCCCGCATCCAACGAGCGCCCGGCTCGCACGGACCGGCCCGCCGACGACAACGACC
>JANONY010000240.1:0-2998 GCA_031421055.1 Actinomycetes bacterium
GCGGGCGGCTCTGGTTCCCGCGGTCGAGCGAGCGGGACTACGCATCGACGAGAGCGAGGCCGGGTTGTACCTCTGGGCAACGCGGGGCGAAGACGCATGGGCAACCGTTGCGTGGTTTGCCGAGCGGGGGATCCTCGTGGCTCCTGGCACCTTCTACGGTGACTCGAGCCACGTGCGCATCGCCCTGACCGCAACCGATGACGCCATTGCGGCCGCGGTCGATCGCCTCAGCGACTGAGACACTTCCTCTAAACAAAAGGGCTTGCTGTTGGCTGGTTCAGCAGTAGTTCTGCGCAGCCAATAAGCTGTATACGTGAATGCGAACCCGACCGAACCGGCCAAGGCCACGCTTCACTTTCCGGGCGGCAGCGCCGAGTTCCCGATCGTGCGGGGCACCGACGGGCGAGACAGTATCGATATCTCAACCTTCATGAAACAGACCGGATACACGGCTCTCGACCAGGGGTTCGTCAACACCGCGTCGACCAAGAGTGCCATCACCTACATCGACGGTGACGCGGGCATTTTGCGCTATCGCGGCTACCCGATCGAGCAGGTCGCCAAGAACTCCACCTACCTCGAAGTCGCGTGGCTGCTCATCTACGGCAACCTGCCTAGCGCGTCTGAGCTCGCCGACTTCGACGAGCGTATTCGCCGGCACACTCTGCTGCACGAAGACCTTCGCCGCTTCTTTGACGCTCTGCCGCACAGCGCACACCCCATGTCGGTGCTCTCGAGCGCGGTGTCCGCGCTTTCGACCTACTACGAAGACGAGCTCTCGGTTCATGACCCAGAGAAGATCGAACTCTCGGTCGTGCGGCTCCTTGCGAAGCTGCCGGTCATCGCCGCCTACGCGCACAAGAAGAGCCTCGGTCAGGCGTTTCTCTACCCAGACAACTCGCTGAGCTTCGTCGACAACTTTCTCAAACTCAACTTCGGCACGATGGCCGAGCCGTACGTTGTCAACCCGGTGCTCTCGAAGGCGCTCGATCGCCTGCTAATTCTGCATGAAGACCACGAACAGAACGCCTCGACCTCGACCGTTCGACTCGTCGGTTCGACCGAGGCCAACATCTTCGCGTCGATCTCGGCTGGCATCAACGCGCTGTATGGCCCGTTGCACGGCGGAGCGAACGAGGCAGTGCTCACGATGCTCGGCGAGATCAAGGCGTCTGGCGAGGGTGTCGCCAAATTCGTCGAGCGCGTGAAGAAGAAAGAAGACGGCGTTCGCCTGATGGGATTCGGCCACCGCGTCTACAAGAACTTCGACCCGCGGGCGAAGCTGGTCAAAGAGAGCGCAGACGAAGTGCTAGAGGCGCTTGGTATTCAAGATGATCTGCTCGACATCGCGAAAGAGCTTGAGACGGCCGCGCTCGCCGACGACTACTTCATCGAGCGCAAGCTCTACCCCAACGTCGACTTCTACACCGGCGTGATCTACAAAGCGATGGGCTTTCCGCAGCGAATGTTCACGCCGCTATTCGCCATCGGTCGCCTTCCTGGCTGGATCGCCCACTGGCGCGAGATGAACCTCGACGACGCGACCAAGATCGGGCGCCCGCAGCAGCTCTACATCGGCGAACCAGAACGCCGCTGGCCCGCCCGCTAGCCCGCGTGCGCCCGGCACCGCCACCGCCACCGATCACCTGCCACCTGCCAAATGCAGGTAACTGCCGCTCACTGCCCCGAGCGAGGCCGATGAAGTCGCCAGTTCGCTGTGAGAGCACCTGCATTTGGCATGGAGCACACGATCACGCCAGGTGGTCGCAACGCTCGAGTGCCGCGAGAATGGCCGCGCGGACCTTCGACCATTGCTCGAACACCTGCTTGTAGCTGAAGCGAAGTACGCGGCAGCCATGAACCGAGAGCCGCGCATCGCGCCGACGGTCGGTTTCGAATCGCTTTTCTTCGCTGTGGAAGGCGCGGCCGTCGACCTCGATGACGAGGCGCTCGCCGATCAAGAAATCGACGTGCCCGACACCGGCGAAAGCGACCTGCTGGCGCGGCCGAATTCCGAGTCGACGAAGTCGAAAAAGCACGACGGATTCGGTGATGGACTGCGCGACGCCGTCTGCCTCATCCAGCAGTTCTTGCAATCGCGCTGGAAGCACTCGGATCGCGCGACGCCACTCGCTGCGCGAAATTACACAGGTACGAAGCGCCGAGTCTGCGGCCGCCACCACACGCTCCGGGCTTTGGCACCGCGCCATCGACACCAAGCACTGCAGCGGAGACTCGATCGCTCGGGGTTTGGCGTCGAGAGAACCCCAATGCACAACAGTTTTTGAGCGGACGTGCGCGAGCCGCTGGCGTGGGTTGTGCTCGGTGCGCAGCCGCGACGTGTGACCCCCAACCGCGACATGGGTGGCAGCGGAGGAGCGAACGGCGAGCCGATGCTGCCGTGCTGCCGAAATGCAGCCGAGGCGCCCGCCCACTCGCACGGCCCGCACGATGGGTGCGGGGGTCTCGGGCAGGCAATACCACCCTTGCCTCGGACGCAGCAATCGACCATCCCGAACCGCGCGCGCGAGCTGCCACCGTGTGGCCCCAGCGGCATAGAGCTCGTGGGTGGCGGCAAGACCGCCGAGTGCGCGTATGACTCGAGAGACATTCATGCCGCCATGGTCGTCGGCGCATGCCCGGCGGTGCGCAGCTCAGCGATGTCGGTGCACAACTCCGTTGCCCGTGCCAAATGCAGGAGAAGTCGTCTCATGGAGCCGGAAGCACCACGAGATTGCACGGGTGCGTCTCGCGATCACCTGCATTTGGCAGGGCAGAGCAGGGCAGAGCATGGCAGAGCAGGGGCGAGCAGGGGCGCGGCAGGGGCGCGGCAGCGGCGGGTGCGTTAGGCGTGTAACGCCGCGTTGAGCTCGATGCCCTGGCGAGAACGGGGGAGTACCTCGACGGCGCCGGTGAGCGAGTTGCGGCGGAATAGCAGGTTGGGCACCTCACTCAGGGACGCGGCCTTGACGGTTCGGCCCTCGGATCCGACAACAAC
>JANONY010000241.1:0-6214 GCA_031421055.1 Actinomycetes bacterium
CGACTTCGTCGACGACCTCAACTCGTGGAAGGGTTCGGCCCTCGGCCCAGCGCACACCCTGAGGCAGAGTGCGTTCTTCCGCGCTGGAAACGTGTCGAAAAAGGTTTCTGGCCTGTACTACGTTGGCGGGTCGGTGATCCCGGGCATTGGTCTGCCGATGTGCCTGATCAGCGCCGAAATCCTGATCAAGCGGCTGCGCGGGGATGTCTCAACCGGCCCGCTGTCAGAACCACTGTTTGCAACCGCTCGGCCCGCAATCGACGCATGAGCCTGCTCTACCTGCTCGCGCTCGCCATCACCCTGACGGGCATGGTGATGCTCGATCGTCGCTTTCGCCTCTTCTTCTGGGCCGATGCGCGCCGGGCGGCTCTCGTTTTGCTCGTCGGTGTCGCGTTCTTCGTGCTCTGGGATCTCGCCGGAATCGGCCTCGGCGTCTTCTTCCGCGGTGAGACCGCTTTCATGACCGGGCTGCAGCTCGCGCCGGAGCTGCCGCTCGAAGAGGTCTTCTTTCTCACGCTGCTCTGCTACCTCACGATGAATCTGTATGGCTTCTTCCGCGCATCGAGCTTGATGAGGTCCGCACCGGGGGGCCAGCAATGACGTACTGGGCGCTCAACGCGATCTTCCTCGCCGCGGTCGCGGCTGTCGCGCTCGCGGCGGTGCTGTCGAGGCGTTCGCCGCGGTGGCGATCCATCGTGCTTGTCCTGCTTGTGATGCTCGCGATGACGGCGGTTTTTGACAACCTGATGATCGCGGTCGGCCTTGTTGGCTACGACGCGGCAAAGATCAGCGGAGTGTTCGTCGGTGTCGCCCCGCTCGAGGACTTTGCGTACGCGCTCGCAGCGGTCGTGCTGTTGCCGTGCCTGTGGACGTTGCTGGAGAAGCGCCGTGTTTAGAACCCTGTTTGTCTCGAGTCGCCCACTCAGCTGGGTCAACACGGCATTCCCGTTCGCGGCTGCCTACGTGCTCACGGCGGGTGTCGATATCACGCTCGTGATCGGGGCGATCTACTTTTTGATCCCATACAACCTCGCGATGTACGGCATCAACGATGTTTTCGACTACGAGTCAGACCTGCGCAACCCGCGCAAGGGTGGCGTCGAGGGCGCCGTGCTCGATCGAAGCATGCACCGGCCGACTCTCGTTGCCGTCGCGGTCACCAACGTGCCGTTTTTGGCGTACCTTCTCGCCGTCGGTTCGCCGTGGTCGTGGTTCGCGCTCGCCGTGAGCATCTTCGCCGTCATTGCCTATTCCGCAAAAGGGCTGCGCTTCAAAGAGAAGCCGTTTCTCGATTCGCTGACCAGCAGCACGCATTTCGTCTCTCCGGCGGTCTACGCGCTGGTTGTAGCCGGTGCCGCCTTCACCCCGCAGTTGCTCGCGCTGCTCGGCGCATTCTTTCTCTGGGGCATTGCCTCACACGCGTTTGGGGCGGTGCAAGACGTCATTGCCGATCGTGAGGCCGACATCTCGTCAATCGCCACGGTCATTGGCGCCCGCGCGACAACGCGCTTCGCAGTGGTCACCTACGTCGCGGCTGGCATCCTGTTGCTGTCGACCGACTGGCCTGGTCCTCTCGCAGCGGCGCTTGCCCTGCCCTACGCTCTCAGCTGCGCGCCGCACTGGAACATCACGGACACCGAGGCCGAAACCGCGAACCGCGGCTGGCGCCGCTTTCTCTACCTCAATTTCGCGACCGGATTTTTCGTGACGATGCTGCTTATCTGGTGGTCGATTCTTCGCTGAGCCGCTGCTTAGGTTAGGCTTGCCTTACTTGTTCCTACCGGAGACCATAATCATGCCTGTGAATCGCCTGTCCCTGATCACTCTCAGCACTGCTGCTCTCGTTCTCGCGCTCGCCGCATGCGCACCCGTATCGCCCGAACCCGCTGAATCACCAATCGGTGACGGTGAACTCGTTCTCTACTCCGGCCGCAATGAGCAGCTCGTCGCGCCGATCATCGAGCAGTTCACCGAAGAGAGCGGCATCGAAGTCACCGTGCGCTACGGCTCAAGCTCTGAGATGAACGCCCTGCTTTTTGAAGAGGGTGCGAACTCGCCAGCGCAGGTCTTCCTCTCTCAAGACGCCGGTGCGTTGGGCTCGCTCGGCAGCGCCGGCCTCTTGGCCACCCTGCCCGACGACCTCACCTCGCTCATTCCCCAAGGGTTTACCTCCGAGGACGGCACGTGGATCGGTGTCACCGGGCGCGCCCGTGTTCTCGCCTATGATTCGTCTGTGCTCAGCGCCGATCAGGTGCCAGACAGCGTTGACGCACTCGTTGCGCCCGAGTGGAACGGCAAGGTCGCCTTCGCCCCAGGCAACGCGAGCATGCAGTCGTTCGTCACCGCGCTTCGAGTTCTCGAGGGCGAAGAGGCCGCGGAGGCGTGGGTCAAGGGGATGAGCGAGAACGCTCCCCAAATCACCGAGGACAACAACACGAGCCTCAATCTCGTCGACTCGGGCGAGGCAGCCATCGGGCTCATCAACCACTACTACTGGTACGAGAAGGCCGCGGAGGTCGGCGAGGACGCCATGCGCGCGCAGATCAAGTTCCTCCCGGGTGATGCCGGCGGCATCGTCAACGTGAGCGGAGCGGCCATCCTTAGCGGCGCAGCAGACGACCCCGATGCCCTCGCCTTTTTGCGCTACCTGGTGTCGGCCTCTGGCCAGCGCTACTTTGTCGAGAACACGTTCGAGTACCCGCTGCTGCCCGGAGTCGACGCGCCAGCGGGGCTGCCGAGCCTCGATAGCCTCATCAATCCCCAACTCGACCTCAGCGATCTTGAGTCGCTCGAGGCGACGCAGGCGCTACTTGCCAAATACGGCCTGCTCTAGGTATCGCTGGCGGGTCATGCATGAGTGAAAGCGCAGTCGTGGCACGGGTCGCGGTTTCCCTACGGGGGCCGCGACCGCCGCGCCTGCTCGTCACGCTCGGCATCGCCGCTGCGGCGGTGGCGTCGATCCCGCTCCTGTACCTGTTGGTGCGGGTGGCTGGCAGTAGTGCCGACGAGATTGTGACGATTCTCGGTCGGCCGCGCGTGCCGCTGCTAGTTGGCAACACGGTGCTGCTCGCGATTGCCGTGACGGCATCCTGCGTCGTGATCGGGGTGCCGACCGCCTACCTGTTGGTGCGGGCACGCTTGTGGGGTCGGCGTCTCTGGGCAGTGCTCGCGGCGCTGCCTCTCGCCGTACCGTCGTACCTTGCCGCCTACGGATGGCTTGCCGCTTTCCCATCGATGCACGGCTTCGCGGGTTCCTGGCTGGTGCTCACGCTCGTGTGCGTCCCGTACGTCACACTGCCGGTTGCCGCGGCGCTTCGCGTCGGCACGACGGGGCTCGACGATGTCGCGCGCACTCTTGGTCACGGTCCGTGGCAGGCTTTCTGGATCGGAACCTGGCCGCAGATTCGCCCGGCGACTCTCGCCGGGGCACTCTTGGTCGCTCTGTACGCGCTGTCGGAGTTTGGGGCGGTGGCACTCATGCGCTTCCCGGTGCTGACTACGGCAATCCAGCAGGCCTACGGATCCAGCTTCAATCGCAACTACGCGGCGATCTTGGCGACCGGGCTGGTGAGCCTTGCGATGCTTGTTGTGCTTGCAGAGCAGCTCGCCCGTGGGCGCGCCCGTCAGCGGTTCGGCGCGGTTTCGGGCGTCGTCCGCCGCCGGCTGATCCGCCTCCCCGCCCACGGGCTCCCGGCCTACGCCGTGCTCGGTGCGATTCCAGCGCTGGCTGTCGGGCTGCCAGTAGTGGTGCTGGTCGGGCGGCTGCTTCAGGCTGAGACCCTGCGCGGCATCGATTGGCCGAAACTGCTTGAAGCGATCGGCAACACTCTTCTTCTCTCCTTCGGCGGTGCTGGCATCGCGGTGCTGTTCGCCCTACCAATTGGCATTCTGGCCGCGCGCTACAGCGGAAAGCTCGTGCGCACCATCGAGTCGCTTGGCTATCTCGCACTCGGACTACCCGGCATTGTGGTTGGGCTCTCTCTCGTCTTCTTTTCGCTCGCGGTCGTGCCCCAGCTCTATCAAAGTGCGCTCGTCTTGGCCTTCGCCTACGGCGTGCTCTTCATGCCCAAAGCGATCGGCGCGATCCGAAGCTCGACGGCCCAAGTGCCCACGAGCCTCGAGGATGTTTCCAGAACGCTGGGCTACAGCGGGCTGAAGACCTGGTGGCTCGTCACCGCCCGACTCGCGCGCCCTGGAATCGCTGCTGGAGCGCTTCTCGTGGCTGTGACCGCGATGAAAGAGCTGCCGGCGACTCTCATGCTGCGCCCGACGGGCACGGATACGCTCGCAACCATGCTGTGGACACGCACTGACCTTTCAGCGTATGGCTCGGCCGCCCCCTACGCCGTTGCCCTCATTCTGATCGCAGCCGTGCCCGCCTTTCTGCTGTCGGATGCGCGCCGAGGCTCCCAGGTCGAGGCGCCCTCGTGAGCCACCTGTCTCTCTCTGGCATCGTCGTAGATTTCGACGGCACGGCCGTGCTGCGCGGCATTACCCTCGACGTGCCACAGGGCGGACTCGTTGCCGTGGTCGGGCCGAGCGGGTGCGGCAAGACGACTCTGCTTCGCACGATCGCCGGCCTTGTGCGCGCTAGCTCTGGCGAGATTCGGATCGGGCGCCGCATGGTGACGACTCACGGCATCCACCTCTCGCCCGAGCGCCGGCGCGTCGGATGGGTACCGCAAGATGCAGCGCTCTTTCCGCACTTGACCGTGGCCGAGAATATCGCCTTCGGGCTCGGCGGCGGGAATCGTACCGCCCGCCGCACTGCCCGCGGGCACGAGGTGCAACGACTGCTCGACCTCGTGAACATGGCGGAGCTTGCCGACCGAGTTCCCTCGCAACTCTCGGGCGGTCAGGCGCAGCGCGTGGCGCTGGCGCGGGCACTAGCGGTGAGCCCAGAAGTGGTTTTGCTCGACGAGCCGTTCTCGGCCCTTGACCCAGTGCTGCGCAACGACCTGCGCGCCGAGGTTCGTGCGCTGCTGGCGACCCAACAGGTGACTGGCATTCTGGTGACCCACGATCAGGCTGAGGCGCTCTCAATCGCAGACTACGTCGCGGTGATGCGAGAGGGTGAGATTCTGCAGTACGGCCCGCCCGACGAGGTGTATCAACGACCACGGTCGCCGTGGGTCGCCGGCTTCGTCGGCGACTCCGTGTTTCTTCCAGGCATCTGGCGTTCCGGCAACGTCGACTGCTCCCTTGGCTCCCTCGACTGCGAGTGGATGCCGCCCGAACTTCCCGCGCCGGATGACGGCGACGCGGTAGCCGTGCTGATCAGGCCGGAGCAGCTTGTTCTTGGCGCGGCAACGGCGGACTCAGTGATTGCGACGGTCACCACAGTCAGCTACAGCGGTCACGATGCGCTACTTCAACTGCGGCTAGATGACGGAACGCGTGTCGCCTCGCGGGTTGCGGCGTCGGGGGTGCTCCCCGTTGGCTCGATTGTCGCAATCGCTACCGTCGGGCGCGTGCTCGCCTACCAGCCCTAACCGCGACGCCCCTCAGCGCGGTTGGCCTGCGCCGCGGTCGGCCTGCGCTGCGCGGCGTGCGTCGATCGGAGACTCCACGAAACGCACCACCCGATCAACGACTCCCTGATCGGTGAGCACCCGGTTGTGCCCGAGCCCGTCGGTGATGAGGGTCTCGACGCGACCCGTGTGCGCCTCGACAATCTTCATCGCCTCGTCGAGCGGAACCTCTGCATCGAGCGTGTCGTGCACCACGAACAGTGGCGTGCGCGTGTTGGTCGGGTCAAGTTCTGCGACCACGTGTCGCCACACATCGATCTTGAGCGGCCGGGCCCAGCGCTCGATGTGCCGTTGCAGACCTCGCTTGGCGGCAGTCGACAGGCCGACCCCTGCTGCGAATGTGTCGACGATCGATTGGAAGTCGTGCGGCCCGGCGATCGTCACGATGCGCTTGGTGCGCACGCCAGAGCGCGCGGCCATGAACGCCGGGATCGAGCCGAAGGAGTGCGTGATGACGGCCTCGAACTCTCCATGACGCTCGCCAAGCTGGCGGATCACATCCGCAAATTCCATGGCGGTGGTGCGCTTGCCCACCGAGTCACCGTGCCCACGTGCGTCGAAGGAGACCACCGTGTAGCCCCGGTCGACGAGCGCGTTCGACAGTGCGATTGAGCGTGAGGCGCGGCTTCTCCAGCCGTGCACGAACAGCACGGGTCGCTCACCCGAACCCCACTGGTAGGTCA
>JANONY010000242.1:0-5605 GCA_031421055.1 Actinomycetes bacterium
GACCGACAGGACGATCGGACCCGATCACGCGAACGTGCTGTGCTTCGCAACGTTGATCGATGACGGAGCGCCATTCGTCATGATGTCGAGCGCGGTCTACTCCCAGATCGATCCAAGCGCGCCAGCCGTTTTTTCGCCGACGGTGGTGGCGCTGCTTCGTGACACCCTCGGCTTCGAGGGCATCATCATCACCGACGACATGTCTGGAGCCGCTCAGATTCGGCAGTGGACTCCGGCCGAACGCGCCGTGCTCTCCATCCAAGCCGGCGTAGACATCGTGCTCGTGAGCCGCGCGCCTGGCACTACGAATGAAATGCTTGACGCCGTCATCGCCAAGGCAAAGGCTGAGCCAGAGTTTGCGGCACTAGTCGACGAGGCGGCTCGACGAGTAGTCGTGCAGAAGGTCCTACTGGGGATCGGCCGCTAATGAAGCCAGTAGCCTGAATTCATGCCAGCAACAATCTCACTTGCAGTCATCGCCGGCGACGGTATCGGCCCAGAGGTGATCGCCGAAGCGATTAAAGTGCTCACGGCCGCCGTTGGCGTCGATGTGGTCGTGACGCCAACGCACTACCCCTTCGGCGCAGGCCACTACCTTGAGTCTGGCGAGATTCTGTCAGACGCCGATCTGGTTGCGCTCACGCAGCACGACGCAATTCTGTTGGGTGCCGTCGGGGGAGACCCGCGTGACCCGAGGCTCGCGGGCGGCATCATCGAACGCGGACTGCTGCTGAGGCTGCGCTTCGCCCTTGACCACTACGTCAACCTTCGGCCGACCGTGCTCTACCCCCAGGTGCAGTCACCGCTCGCCAATCCGGGCGCGGTCGACTTCGTAGTCGTGCGTGAGGGCACCGAGGGTCCGTATGTCGGCAACGGCGGCAGCATTCGCGTCGGCACGCCGCACGAGATCGCCAACGAGGTGTCGATCAACACGGCCTTCGGTGTCGAACGGCTCGTTCGCTTCGCCTTCGAGATCGCGGCCAAGCGCCCTGCCAAGAAGCTCACCCTCGTGCACAAGACCAACGTGCTCACTCATGCTGGCGGTCTGTGGCAGCGCACGGTCGACGCGGTCGCGCTGCGGTACCCCGCGATTGACGTCGACTATTTGCACGTCGATGCGGCCACAATTTTTCTTGTCACGAATCCAAGTAGATTTGACGTGATCGTCACAGACAATCTCTTTGGCGACATCCTTACCGATCTCGCGGCCGCAATCAGCGGCGGCATTGGTCTGGCTGCCTCGGGCAACATCACCCCTGACCGCACCTTCCCGAGCATGTTCGAGCCGGTGCACGGTTCGGCTCCTGACATTGCCGGAAAGCAAAAAGCCGACCCAACCGCGGCCATTCTCTCTGTTGCCATGCTGCTCGACCACCTCGGTCACACAGCCGCAGCCGCGAGAGTGACTGCGGCCGTGTCGGCAGACCTTTCAGGCCGAGGCTCGAGCGCGCGCACAACCGCTGAGATCGGCGACGCGATCGTGGCGAGGCTGGCGTAGCGTTAGCAGCAGACTTCGGCACCAGTTTTCGGCACCAGTTCTCGACAAAGGACCATCTCGTGAAGAACCTTCTCGCCCCACAGACCCTGAATTTCAGTCGCACGCTCAATGAGAACGCTGCGAGTGATGCCGACCGCGAAGCTCGACTGGCAGATCCTGGCTTCGGCAAGTACTTCACCGACCACCTGGTCGACATTTGCTGGTCAAAAATGGGCGGATGGCACCGCCCGCGGGTGCAGCCGTACGGCCCGATCTCACTCGACCCCGCCGCAGCCGTGCTGCACTACGGCCAAGAGATCTTCGAGGGCCTCAAGGCCTACCGTCATGCCGACGGGTCGATCTGGAGTTTTCGCCCAGAGGCGAACGCGGCGCGAATGCAGCGCTCGGCTCGGCGCCTCGCGCTGCCAGAGCTACCGATCGATTTCGTCATCGAATCGCTCAAACAGCTCATCGCCGTCGACGGGGCGTGGGTGCCCGCGGCACCAGACGCAAGCCTCTACCTTCGTCCATTTATGTTCGCCAAAGAATCGTTCCTTGGCGTGCGCCCGGCCGAGAAGGTCAACTACTACCTCATCGCAAGCCCGGCTGGTGCCTACTTCAAAGGCGGCCTCGCGCCGGTCTCGATCTGGCTGTCGACAACCTATTCGCGTGCGGGCAAGGGCGGAACGGGTGCGGCCAAGACCGGCGGCAACTACGCCTCGTCGCTCGTCGCCCAGGCCGAGGCTTACGACAACGGCTGCGATCAGGTGCTGTTCCTTGATTCGGTTGAAGAGAAGTGGCTCGAGGAGCTCGGCGGCATGAACATCGTGCTCGTTACGAAAGACGGCACGCTCATCACGCCCGCGTCCGACAGCATCCTCGAGGGCATCACGCGCGACTCGATTCTGCAGCTCGCCGCCGACCGTGGCCACGCGATCGAGCGTCGGCCGATCAGCCTGCACGAGTGGCGCGAGGGCGCGGCCTCTGGCGACATCGTCGAGGCATTCGCCTGCGGAACCGCCGCAGTGGTCGCGCCGATCGGTTTGCTCAAGGGCGCGGACTTCGAAATCGCGCACGAGGCGCGCGACGAGAGCGTTGCCCTGTCGCTTCGCCAACAGCTCACTGACATCCAGCACGGGCGCGGTCAAGACACGCATGGTTGGATGATGCGGTTGGACGCCTGATGCGCGTCGCCGCGCGCTGGAGCTATGGCAATCGCATTGCGATCAGCAGGCTCGCCCCGTCGGGGCAGCCGTGCCAGCGCCGAACGAGCTTGCGAGTGAGGTCGAGATAATGCGGATCGCCAGATTCAATACCGAGGGCAGCGATCCGCGCTTCGGCATCGTCGACGGCGACGAACTCGTCGTGCTCGCGGGCGATCCCATGTTCAGCGGGTTTGACACCACTGACGAGCGCGTGGCGCTTGCCGACGTCAAGTTGCTTGCCCCGGTGATTCCGAGGTCAAAGGTGGTGTGCGTCGGGCTGAACTACCTCGATCACCGCAACGACATGGCGACGCCGGCGCCGGACTCCCCGCTCATCTTTCTCAAGCCGAACACCTCAGTTGTCGGGCCGGGTGATGCGATCCGCATCCCGCCGGTCGCCGGGCGTATCGTGCACGAGGGGGAGCTCGCTGTCGTCATTGGCAAAATCGCCAGCCGGGTGCCCGCAGAGCGCGCCCTCGACTACGTCTTCGGTTTTACGATCGCCAACGACGTGTCGGCGCGCGACGAGATGTTCCGTGACGGTCAGTGGGCCAGGGCGAAGGGCTACGACACCTTCTGCCCAACCGGGCCGTGGATCGAGACGGAGCTCGATCATCGCAACCTCGAGATCCAGACGTTCGTCGACGGCGAGCCGCGCCGCCACGGCAACACCCGTGACATGGTCTACGGCGTGGAAGAAATCATCGCCTTCGCCTCCGACGTCTGGACGCTGCTGCCCGGCGACCTCATCCTGATGGGAACGCCAGCCGGACTCGGCGGTTTTGTCGACGGCCAGACCATCGACATCACGATTGAGGGCATCGGCACGCTGAGCAACCCGGCGCGCAACCGCGACTGACTGTCAACCTGAAATGGTGCGGCGAGCGTCGAAGAGCAGATAACCACGAGTCCGCCAACACGTATCGGAGCCACCATGTCTCAGCGTTTCCCGTTCGTTCTCTCGCTCGCGATTGTGGCACTACTCGCGGGGTGCAGTCCGGTGACGCCAGAGCCAGCGCCCTCTGCGTCATCGACCGCTGGCGAGACCGTGGTCGAGACTGCCGCCGCTGCACCGAGCCCGCTCGTCGAGGCCACGTGTGACGAGCTGGCTCCTCTGGAGGTCGTGCAGGCCGCGCTTGCACCCGACGTTGTGCCCCGCGAACAACCGCCCCGCGCATATTCGCCCGCATTCCCGTTGTTCCAGGTGGCGGTCGCCCAGCTCGGCGGGCGCGAGTGCCTGTGGGCGAACGGCGACCCGGAGGACTACGCGGAAGACTCGCGGTTTGTACGCCTGAGCGTGCTCCCGGGCGCCAGCTCGGCCTGGGCCGCATCTCGCGCTCTGCTCAACGGGATCAACGACGACGGCGCGATCGGTGGCGGTGCCGCCGTCGCCTTCGGCGACGAGTCTTCGACCGACTGCGCGAGCGAAGACCACGGCTATTACGGTACCTGCACCTTTGACGTTCTCGTCGGCGAGTACTGGCTCGCGTTCGAGATCACGGGTGTTCCGATCGAAGGCACGGGAAACCGGGCTGATGTACTTGTCAGTCACGTCGCCGCGAGCGTTGCCGCGCTCGCAGCGCCGGCCGCCAGCTGGCCGCTGCCAGCGGGTGCCTATCTCGCGCCAGACACGTGTGATGGCCTGATCCCGCTCGCCGACGTGCGCACGCAGGTAGGGGTGAGCGAGCTCGTCGAAGACTTCGGTCAGCAGTGGTCTGCTGGAGTGCTTTTTGATGCCGCTTTCGCCCGGGCCGAGGGTCTGCACTGCAACTGGAACACGCCCGCGGACTGGGTCGACCCGACACCGGCCGGCCGGTACGTCGCCTACGTCGAGCTCACCATCCTGCCCGGCTCAGCGTGGTACCTTGACGGGCTGACCGAGCCGCCGCACCAGACGAGCGTCGCGCTAGCGCCCGTCGCCGGGGTGGGCGATGCCGCGTGGGGTGGGTGCAACTCAACCTACGCCGAGTGCAGCCTCCACGTGCTGGTCGACAACAGCTGGCTCGTCTTCGCGAGCAGCAATGGTGGGCTCCCGGCCGTCACTGCCCTTGCGCAGGCGCTGCTGAGCTAGTCGAGCGTCAGCTCTGGCTTTATCGTGCATCACAAGCTAGCTTGGGACGCATGACAGTGGATGCTGGCGCCAACCTGCGAAAAGGCGTCGCTGAGTTCGCGGTGCTTGCCATGCTTCGCCGCGAGCCGATGTACGGCTGGCAGTTGTCGCACGAGCTCATTGCCAGAGGCGGATTTATCGCGAGCATCGGCACTCTCTACCCGCTGCTGTCACGGCTGCGCGCGAAGGGGTGGGTATCGACGTTTGACCAGGCGTCGGACGCCGGCCCGGCGCGCCGCTACTACCAGTTAGGTGCGAGCGGCCGATCGGCGCTCGACGACTTCCGCGCGCAGTGGAGCGAGTTCTCCACGGCAGTCGGCGCGATTCTAGAAGAGGACGAAGCTCATGGTTGATACAACTGCTGCCTATCTCAACGACCTAGCGCGCGCCGCGCGCGACCTGCCGCGCGACGTGGCCGAGAGCATGGTCTCTGGAGTGCGTGAAGAGCTGACGGGGTTGAGCGACTCGGCGGCGCGCGAGCGAATGGGCGAGCTCGGAGACCCCGAGTTCATTGCCGCTTCAGCACGTGCCGAGCTGCCACTCGCAGCGCCAACCGCAGAATCGTCGCGCTACAGCCTCGTAACCGTGCTTCTTCTTGCGTTCGGCGGCGTCGTCGTTCCGCTTGTCGGATGGGTCGCCGGGGTCGTGCTCTTAATGGCATCCCGCGTGTGGACGCGCAGAGACAAGCTGATTGGCGCGCTGGCCGCACCCACGGTTGCGATTCTCGGGGTGATCGTCTGCGTCGTTGTCGGAACGGGGATTCCGTTCAACGGCGGCGGCTTCTCCGCCCTCGCG
This sequence comes from Actinomycetes bacterium, assembly GCA_031421055.1. Lineage (GTDB taxonomy): Bacteria > Actinomycetota > Actinomycetes > Actinomycetales > Microbacteriaceae > Conyzicola. The sequence goes on from JANONY010000242.1 coordinate 5,588, forward strand.
TCCGGCGTCATCGTGGCG